>NZ_SCND01000303.1:0-7331 GCF_005503585.1 Pseudomonas sp. 2VD | reverse complement strand
CACCGGGCGCGGCCGAGGCCTGGCTCGCGCCCGCAGCCAGCGCGAGAACCAGGCATGCATTCAGGTACGTTCTCTTATGCATGAATCGACTCCTTCAGTTTGGGGAGGGCAACTTCCTTAATCGTTCGCGTGGCGAAAGATATGCAGGGGTGACGGAGTCGTTCAAATATTTTTTATATTCGTTTCTGCTAGCTATTAAATATGAAGAAGCGTTTATGGATAGCAGAATAGATAGCTATTCCCCTCACTTGTCATTGATGTTGGAGTGCTCTCTCTACCAACTAAAGTTTGGTCTGGAGTGCCGCTATAGAGCCTTCGGCTTGCTTCATAGAGGTGCAGGGTGTAGTGCGCGAGTGCTTTGCTGGTGCATCTGTCGATGTGATCGGGTTAACGAAATTCGGATTTTCAAGTTATCCGGTTTGACCAGTCCTGAATATAAGGCTGGGTGAATCTTTTATTCATCGCTCGGAAACCGTTCCGATGTCGGCTTGGTTGAATTTCAGGATATCCGGCTTATGATCGTATCAGTCATCTTTATAATCGCGGGGCATATATAGAGCCCTGGCCGCTTACCATTACTCCAGGGTTTTCCAGGATACGCCTCCGTCTTTGTTTCAGAGCGGCGGATGCAACGGCGGCGCATGCCGCGCGATCAGTTCGGCGACCCACTCGATGAACACCCGCAGCTTGCCGCTGACGTGGCGGTTCGGCGGGAACGCCAGGTACAGCGGCATCGGCTCCAGGCTCCAGTCCTCGAACAGCGGCAGCAGCTCGCCGCGGGCGAGGGGCTCACGCGCCATGTAGTGCGGCAGCCAGAGGATGCCCAGGCCGGCCAGCCCGGCCGCCAGGTAGGCGTTGCCGTCGTCCACCGCCAGCACATGGCGGCCCGCCACCCGCAGGCTTTCCTCGCCTCTGTGCATGGCGTAGGGCAGGGCCTTGCCGGTGCGCGCCCAGAGGAAGCCGACGATGCGCTGGTGGCTGTCCTCCAGTTCGCGCGGGTGGCTCGGCACGCCGGCGCGCTGCAAGTAGGCCGGTGCCGCGTAGACCCCCAGTTGCAGGTCGCCGACCCGCCGCGCCATCAGCGACTGGTCGCGCAGTTCGCCGCCGCGGATGACGCAATCGACGTTCTCGTCGATCAGGTCGACGAGCCGATCGCTCACGCCCAGGTCGATCTGGATATCCGGATAGCGCGCATGGAACTCGGGCAACGCCGGGATCAGCAGCAGCCGCGCCAGCGGGCTCGGCACGTCGATCCGGAGACGCCCGCGGGGCGCCAGGGCGGCGCTGGAGAGGCTGGTCTCGGCATCGTCCAGTTCCGCCAGCAGGCGTATCACCCGCTCGTAGTAGGCGGCGCCGTCGGCGGTCAGGTTGAGCTTGCGCGTGGTGCGGTTGAGCAGGCGTACCCGCAGCCGCGCTTCCAGTTGCTGGACCAACTGGGTGACGCTGGTGCGGCTCATGTGCAGCGTCTCCGCCGCCTTGGTGAAGCTGCCGGTCTCCACCACACGGGCAAAGGCCTGCATCGCATCGAAACGGTCCATCGGGACTCCGGGTCGTGGAGGATTGTTTGGATTCTACAAACAGTCATGGCCAGGGTTGCGCGTTTATCCACGGCGCGCACGACCTTACCGTTCTTCCATCGACGATGACGGGGCCGGGAGCCCCAGGATGGAGGTATCGCATGACTGTACGCGACGTGGTTTTCCCCGCCGGCCGCCAGGCCCTCTACGAGCGCAACCGCTATTCCCCGGCGGTCCGCAGCGACGGCCTGCTGTTCGTCTCCGGCCAGGTCGGCAGCCGCGACGACGGCTCTCCCGAACCCGAGCTGGAGACCCAGGTCCGCCGCGCCTTCGACAATCTGAATGCGGTGCTCGCCGCGGCCGGTTGCGGGTTCGACGATGTGCTCGACGTCACCGTGTTCATGGTCGACGCCGAGGCCAACTTCGAGCGCATCTGGAAGATCGTCCCGGAGTACTGGGGCGAGGCGCCGTACCCCACGCTGACGGCGGTGGGGGTGAACTGGCTGTATGGCTTCAGCTTCGAGATCAAGGTGGTGGCGAGGTTGCCGGAGGGGCGGTGAGAGCCGATGCGCAGTGCCGGGGCCAGCTCGGCTAGCGCCGGGGCTCTGAGGGACGCCGCAGGCTTACCCAGGCTGGCGCGTGGTCGCTGGCGTGCTCCTCGCCGCGCACCCAGCGATCCACCCCGGCGTCTTCCAGGTGGTCCGCCAGGCTGGCGCTGAGCAGCAGGTGGTCGATGCGCAGCCCGGCGTCGCGTTGCCAGTGCTGGCGGAAGTAGTCCCAGAAGGTATAGAGGCGCCGGTCGGGGAAGCGCTGGCGTAGCGCGTCCACCCAGCCCTGCCGCAGGAGGCGCTCGAAGCACTCGCGGGACTCCGGCTGGAGCAGGGCGTCCTTTTTCCAGGAGCGGGTGTCGTAGATATCGAAGTCGCTGGGCACCACGTTGAAGTCGCCGGCCAGCACCACCGGATGGCCACTCTCCATCAGCTCGGCGGCGTGGCGGATGAGGTGCTCGAACCAGGCCAGCTTGTAGTCGAACTTCGGTCCCGGCTGGGGATTGCCATTGGGCAGGTAAAGACTGGCCACCAGCAGGCCGTCGACGGCCGCTTCGAGGTAGCGGCTGTGGGGATCGCTGGCGTTGCCCGGCAGGCCGCGGCGTACCTCCAGCGGCTGGCTGTCGCGGGCGAGGATGGCGACGCCGTTCCACGCCGACTGGCCCTGCCAGATCGCGCCGTATCCGGCCCTCTCCAGCGCCGCGGCGGGGAAGCGCGCGTCGGGCGTCTTCAGTTCCTGCAGGCAGACGATGTCCGGCGCTTCCCGCTCCAGCCAGGCCAGCAGCGCGGCCAGCCGGGTCTGGATGCCGTTGACGTTGAAGGTGGCGATCTTCAGGGTGTCCACCGCTTGTCTCCGCGAATGACGATCAGGCGGCCGCCTGCAGGGCTTCGCCGATGGCTTCGTTGAACGCCTGCAAGTCACCCGGGTTGCGCGAGGTGATCAGGGTCCAGCCGTTCGCCGGGCAGACTTTCACCCGCGTGTCGACCCAGTTCGCGCCGGCGTTGGTCAGGTCGATACGCACGCTGGAATAGGAGGTCAGGGTCTTGCCGCGGGCGACGCCGGCGTCGATCAGCAGCCAGGGGCCGTGGCAGATGGCGGCGACCGTCTTGCCTGCGTCGCTGAATTCCCTGACCAGGCGCCGGGCCTCGCTGTCCTGGCGCAGGGTGTCGGCATTCACCGTGCCGCCGGGGACCAGCAGCAAGTCGTAGTCCTCGGCGCGCAGGCCTTGCAGCCTGGCGTCGGAATTGACGATCAGGTCCTTCTCGCTGTCGTGTACCCAGGTCTGCGCTTCGCCGCCCTCGATGGTCGCGTGGGTGACCGTGGCGCCCTGTCGCTTCAGGGTCTTCAGCGGTTCGAGCAGCTCGTCGCGCTCGATGCCGGTGTTGGCGGTGATGACCAGGACGTTCTTGCCTTGCAGCTTCGCGCTCATGGTTTTCTCCTCTGCTGGGGCGCCCGTGGCGGGCGCCGTGGCGTGACATGCAGGAGAGTGGAAAGCCGGAACGCCGGGGAGTTCGAAAGATTTGCCGGGCGGTGGGCCGGATCCTTGGCCTGTCAGCCTCCGGCGTCAGCGGAACAGCAGCGAATGATGCGCCGCGCCACCGGTGCGCGCGCCGTCGCCCACCGCGATGGCGACGTTGCCGGCCGCCAGCGCCGCGTCGCCGCAGGCGAAGACGCCGGGAACGCTGGTTTCGCGCATGCCGTCGGTCCTGATGAACGGCCCGCTCGGCCCGTCCTCGAACTCGCAGCCGAGCAACGCCGCCAGCGGGCTGGCCATGCGCGTACGCGGCTGGGTGAACAACCCCGCGAGCGTAATCGTGCGGCCGCTGGCCAGGGTCACGTCGGCGCGCGCGCCGCCCAGCGCGACCACGGCTTCGCGCTCGATCGCCACGCCGCGCCGGTCCAGCCTGGACATTTGCTCGGCATCCGGTTCGAAGACGCCGTTGAGGAAGAAGGTGGTCGCTCCCCAGTCGGGCAACATCAGGGCGTGGTGGATGGCCAGCGGCGAGGCCGCCAGTACGCCAACCGGCCCGCCGTCCAGTTCGTAGCCGTGGCAATACGGGCAATGGAACACGTGCCGTCCCCAGCGCTCGGCAAGACCGGGGATCTCCGGCAGGTCGTCGGCGACCCCGCTGGCGAGGATCAGCCGGCGCGCGGTGAAGCGTTCTCCGTTGGCGGCCTTCACCACGAAACCGTCCGCCTCCTTCTTCGCCGCGACGGCGGCTTCGGACAGCCACTCGACGCTGGGATAGGCCAGCAACTGCGCGCGGGCGTCATCGGCGATGGCCGCCGGATCGCGGCCGTCCTGGCCGAGAAAGCCGTGGGAGGCCCGGGCGAAGCGGTTGCGTCGCAGTCCCGTATCCATCACCAGCACCCTGCGCCGCGCCCGCGCCAGTTGCATGCCCGCGGAGATGCCGGCGTAGCTGCCGCCCACGATGATCACGTCGAAAGTCATGGCGTATCTCCCATTCGGATAGTCACGCAACAACGTAAGTTTCATGAGATGCGCTTGTCAACGCTCTCGTAACTTTTTCTGTAGCGAGACATACTCATGGTCTTTCCGTCACGAGCCCGCCGTTCATGAGAAACGACACCCGCCTCTCGCGCATGCTCCATGTGCTGATCCATATGGCCCGCCACGAAGGGCCGGCGACTTCCGAAGCCATCGCGCAGATGCTCGGCACCAACCCGGTGGTGGTGCGACGGACCATGGCGCTGCTGAAGAACGAAGGCTACGTGAGTTCGGAGAAGGGCCATCGCGGCGGTTGGCGGCTGGCCAAGCCGCTGGCGGACATCACCTTGCTGGATATCCACCAGGCGCTGGGAGCGTCCTCGATCTTCGCCATCGGCCTGTCTACCGATCATCCGGAATGCCTGGTCGAGCAGGCGGTCAACGAAGCGCTCGGCGAGGCGTTCGAGGCGGCGCAGGCGTTGCTCCTGGAGCGCCTGGGGAGCGTCACGCTGGAGCAGTTGGCGAGCGAGTTCGAGCGCCGCTATCGGCCCTGCTGAGGCGCCTGGAAGGGCCGTTCGGACACCGCCGCCGCGCCTGCGGAGGCACGCCGGCGGTCCGGGATCAGAGCGAGTACTTCACCGTGAACATCAGGTTGCGCGGCTCGCCGTAGTTGAGGTTGCCGAAGTCGATGCCGCTGTAATAGTACTTGTCGAACAGGTTGTTGAAGTTCAGCCGTGTGTCGATCCGTTCGCTGACCTTGTAGCCGAGCATGGCGTTGACCACGGTGTAGCCGCCCTGCTGGAAACCGGTGCTGCTGTCCTCGGTCTTGCTCTGGGTGGCCAGGTCGCCGCCGACGCGCCATTTGTGCAGTTCGCCGGGCAGCGTGTAGCTGGTGGCGAGCTTGAACAGGTGGCGTGGCTTGGCCGCGTCGAATGGCTTGCCCTCGTTGGCCTTGTTGCTGTCGTGCTTGTACTTGGCGTCGACGTAGGTATAGCCGGCCATCATCTGCCAGTCGTCGCTCAGCGCACCGCTCAGCTCCAGGTCGACGCCCTGGCTGCGGACCTTGCCCGAAGCGCGCGAGCAATAGCGCGAGGTGGGGCTGAAGGGGCATGGCGAGGGGCCGCCGACGTCCTCGGTGGCGCGGTTTTCCTGGTCGATCTGGAACAGCGCGATCTGCGAATTGAGCGCGCCGCCGAAGTGTTCGCCCTTCAGGCCGATCTCGTAGTTCTTGCCGGTGATCGGGTCGAGCAGGCCGCCGCCGGCGTCGAAGTTGCTCTGCGGCTTGAAGATGTCGGTATAGCTGGCGTAGACCGAGTAGGTCTGGTTCAGGTCGTAGATCACCCCGGCATAGCGGGTGACGTTGCGGGTGACCTTGTAGCTGTCGGTATCGGCGTCGGCCTTGTACCAGTCCAGGCGCCCGCCGAGGATCACTTTCAGCGGGTCGGCGAGGTTCAACCGGGTGGTGAGGTAGGCGCCTTTCTGTTCCTGGTCGAGCTTCATGCCCCACAGGCTGGTGTTCAGCCTCGGCTTGAGGGTCGAACTCGGGTCCCACTGGGTCGGGTCCATCGGCCCGGTCGGGGTGCCGTCCTTGTTGAACAGGCTGCCCCAGCCGCCGTGGCCGTCGAAGCGTTCCTGGCGATAGCTGGCGCCGACCACCAGCTCGTGCTCGCGGCCGAGCAACTGGAAGGGACCGTTGGCATAGGCGTCATAGCTGTCGTGGTCGTCGGTGTAGCTGTAGTCGCCGGGGTTCTGGGTCATGCTGGCGCAGCCGGTGGTCGAGTAGTAGCAGTCGTTGTACAGCCCGAGCATGTTGATTCGCGCCCACAGCTTGTCGGCGGCCAGCTTCATCTGCCAACCGTTGGCGAAGCGGTGGGTCAGGTCGCTGAACAGGTGGGTGGTGTCGGTATCCCAGTAGGACCAGTCGGCGCCGTAGTAGGACGAGCGCTTGAGGTCCAGGTGGCGGCCGCCCAGCGGGCTGGGCAGGCCTACCCAGTTGTCGTTGCGGTTGTCGTTCTGGTTCGAGGCGCCGATGGCGAAGGTGGTGTCCGGGCTCAGGTCGGCTTCGGCGATCCCGTAGAACACGCCGCGTTCGCTGCTGACGTGGTCCTGGAAACTGTTGCCTTTCTGGTAGGCGACCACCGCGCGGCCGCGCAGGGTTCCTTCGCTGTTCAGCGGACCGGAAACGTCGGCCTCGCTGCGATAGCGGTCCCAGGTGCCGACGCTGCCTTGCAGGGAGGCGCGGAAGTCCTGGGTCGGACGCTTGCGCACCATGTTGATCGCCGCCGCCGGGTTGCCTGCGCCCTGCATCAGGCCGGTGGCACCGCGCACCACTTCGACGCGGTCGAACATGGCCAGGTCGGCGGCGGAAATGACGTCCTGGGTATAGGTGGAAATGCTCGTCGGCAGGCCGTCGTACATGATGTTGTCGACGTCGAAGCCGCGCGCCGCGTACTTCACCCGGGCCGGCCCGTACTGTTGCACGGTGAGGCCGGTGACGCCCTTCACCGCGTCGTTGAGGTCGCGCATGCCCTGGTCGTCCATGCGCTGGCGGGTGACCACGCTGACCGACTGAGGGGTCTCGCGGATCGACATCGCCAGCTTGGTCGAGGTGCGCATCGCCCGGGTGGTGTAGGAGCCGCTGTCTTCGGTGATGGCGGCGGTGGCCGGGTCCTGGGTGGCGACCACGCTGAGCGCGCCGAGGTCGACGCTGTCGCCGGGGGCGATGCCGGCACCTGTCGCCGCGGCCTCGACCCAGGCGTCGCCGCCCCGTACCTCCCCGCTCAGTCCGGAACCTGCGAGCAGACGCTGCAGTGCCT
>NZ_SCND01000302.1:0-7392 GCF_005503585.1 Pseudomonas sp. 2VD | reverse complement strand
CTCGGCTACATCATGCCCGAGTCGCGCAAGCGGGCGCTGCTGGCCCTGGCCCAGCGCTACGACGTGGCGATCATCGAGGACGATGTCTACGGCGACCTGGCCTACACCTATCCGCGCCCGCGCACCATCAAGTCGTACGACGACGATGGCCGGGTGCTGCTCTGCGGGTCGTTCTCCAAGGTCCTGGCGCCGGGCCTGCGGATCGGCTGGATGGTACCCGGGCGCTACGCCGACCGCGTGCTGCACATGAAGTACATCAGTACCGGCGCCAGCGCCCTGCAACCGCAACTGGCGATCGCCGAATTCATCGGCAACGGTCACTACGAGCCGCACTTGCGGCGCATGCGCGCCCAGTACCAGCGCGGACGCGATCTGATGATCGACTGGGTGGCGCGCTATTTCCCGGAGGGCACCCGCGCCAGCCGGCCCCAGGGCGGTTTCCTGCTCTGGGTCGAACTGGACGAGGCGTTCGACACCCTGCGCCTGGACAAGGCCTTGCGCAACCGCGGTGTACAAGTCGCGGTGGGCTGCATCTTCTCCGCTTCCGGCAAGTACCGGAACTGCCTGCGGATGAACTACGCGGCGTTGCCGACCCCGGCCATCGAGCAGGCGGTCAGGCGAGTAGGGGAGAGCGCTTGCGAGCTGCTGGAGCCTTGCGAGGCCTGAGCGGCAGTCGTGCTTTCGACGCAGTCGACGATTGCACAAATAGCAAATGCTAATCATTCGCATTTTTTGCTAGAGTTGCCTGATGCATGCATCCGCCGGCGCCGCTGGGCGCCGGTCACCAGGAGACCATCGTCATGTCGCAACCCGCCTATCGTCTGTTCAATGTCGAACTCAAGCGCCGCGAGCAACTCAGCCCGGCGCTGACCCGCTTCGTCTTCGGCGGCCCGGAGGTCGCCGAGATGAAGACCCTGGCCGCCGACCAGCGGATCAAGATCTTCTTCCCCGATGCCAGCGGCCAGCCGCCCAGCCTGCCCGGTGGCAGCGAGTGGTACCAGGCCTATCGCAGCGTCGAGCCGGCTCGCCGGCCGCCGATGCGTACCTACACCATCCGTGCGCTGCGCGCCGAGCAGGAGGAGGTCGACGTGGAGTTCGTCCTCCACGGCGAGAACGGCCCGGCCTCGGCCTGGGCGACCCACGCGCGGATCGGCGACCGCCTGCAACTGGCCGCGCCCAACCGGCAATACGGCGATGACCCCGGCGGCTACGAATGGAAGCCGCCGGCTGGCGTCCGCCATATCCTGCTGATCGCCGACGAAACCGCCTTGCCCGCGGTGGCGGGAATTCTCGAGGAGCTGGCCGGCGAAGCCGAGTCGCCGGTGGTCGAGGCCTTTCTCGAAGTGCCGGGAGAAGCCGATATCCTCGACCTGCCGGCGATTCCCGGTGCGCGCCTGCACTGGCTGCCGCGCCACCAGGCCGGCATCCATTCGCGCAACGGCGAGCGGATGATCGAGGCGGCGCGCCAGGCGCGGCTGCCGGAGCGCGAGGTGGCGGGTGGTGCGGCCCAGGAGCTGGAGGACATCGATATCGACGAGGAGATCCTCTGGGAACTGGCGAGCCCCGAGAGCGGCAGTTTCTACGCCTGGGTCGCCGGCGAGTCGGCGGCGGTGATGGCGATCCGGCGCTACCTGGTGCAGGAGCGCGGTATCGACAAGCGTCATCTGACCCTGATGGGCTATTGGCGCCTGGGCAAGGTGTTCGACTGATGGGCCGCTTCGTCGGGAAACAGGCGGACGGCTACGAGACGCGGATCGGCCGCCTGTTGCCGGGCTACGAGTTGCTGCACCTGCTCAGTCGCGCGCAGTTGCTGGCCCGTCTGCCGGAACGGGCGCGCCTGCTCAGCGTCGGCTGCGGCGCCGGCGGCGAACTGGCGGAGCTGGCAGGGTTGCGTCCAGGCTGGCGTTTCGTCGCGGCGGACCTGTCGGCCGACATGCTCGCCCTGGCCCGCCAGCGCTGCGCCAGGCTCGGCCTGCTGGAGCGGATCGAGCTGCACTGCGGCGACGTCGCCGGGCTACCGCCTGCGCCGCCTTGCGATGCGGCGCTGGTCCTGCTGGTGCTGCATTTCCTGCGCGGCGACCAGGCCAAGCGGCGCTTCCTCGAGGCGGTCGCCGAGCGTCTGGCGCCAGCGGCGCCGTTGCTGCTGGCCAACCTGATGGAAGCCCGGGACGCCTTCGAACGCCCGGTGCAGGCCGAGGCCTGCCGTTTGGCCGGGCTTTCCCCGGAGGACAGCGACGGCATGCTGCAACGCTTGCGCGAGGATTTCGATCCGTTGTCCGAGCAGCGCCTCGGCGAACTGCTGGAAGACACCGGCTTCGTCCTGCCCAGCCGCTATTTCCAGGCCGTGGGCTACCAGGCCTGGATCGCCTTCCGCGCCGGCTGAGGATGCCTCAGGCGAGGCGCGCCTGCGGCGTGATCTGGCGTGGGTCGGTCAGCAGCTCCAGCAGCGCCGGGCGTCCGCTTTCGCGGGCGCGGCGGAACGCGGCGGGGAAGTCGGCGCTGCATTCCACTCGTTCGGCGTGGGCGCCGAAGGCTCGCGCCAGGGCGACGAAGTCGGGGTTGTCCAGGCGGGTGGCGGATACCCGCCCGGGATATTCGCGTTCCTGATGCATGCGGATGGTGCCGAGCATGCCGTTGTTGACCACGATCACCACCGGCGTCGCGCCGAACTGCGCGGCGGTCGCCAGCTCCTGCGGATACATCATGAAACAGCCGTCGCCGGCGAAGCACACCACGCTGCGCTGCGGATCGCGCAGGCTGGCGGCGATCGCGGCGGGCAGGCCGTAGCCCATGGCGCCGTTGGTCGGCGCCAACTGCGTGCGGGCCTGGCGATAGCGGTAGAAGCGATGCACCCAGACGGCATAGTTGCCGGCACCGTTGGCGATCACCGCGTCGTCCGGCAGGTTTTCGCTGAGGTACGCGACCACGGACGCCAGGTCGACGCCCTGGATGGCGGGGTCGCTCGCGGCCGGGGTCGAGTAGGCCAGGTAGTCGGCATGGGCGGCTTCGCGCCAGTCCTGCCAGGTGCTCGAGGGCAACGGCGCGAGGTCGGCCAGGGCCTCGGCGAAGGTACACGGGGTGGCCTGGATCGGCAGTCGCGCCAGGTAGACGCGGTTCAGTTCCGCGCTGTCCGGATGCACGTGGACCAGCGTCTGCGCGGGGGCCGGACTACGCACCAGGCTGTAGCCGGCGCTCGGCGTTTCGCCCAGGCGCGCCCCGACCACCAGCAGCAGGTCGGCCTGGCGCAGCCGCTCCAATAGTGCCGGCGCCGCGCCGAAGCCCAGTTGCCCGGCGTAGTGCGGGTCACGGTTGTCGAACAGGTCCTGGCGACGGAACGAGGTGGCCACCGGTAGGCCATTGGCCTCGACGAAGGCGCCTAGCCGTTTCCTGGCGGCGCCGTCCCAGCCGCTGCCGCCAAGTACCAGCAGGGGCCGCCTGGCGTTCGCCAGCAGTTCGCGCAGTTCTGCCATCGCCGTGGCGCCCGGCCGCCCCGGAAGCACCCTTGGCACCGGCGCATCGGCGACCTGCGCGGAACCGAAGAGGATTTCCTCGGGCAGGGCGACCACGATCGGGCCCGGTCGGCCCGAGGTGGCGACGCTGAAGGCGCGGCCGACGATCTCCGGGATGCGTTCGATACGGTCGATTTCCACGGCCCACTTCGCCAGGCCCGAGAACATCTGCACGTAGTCGACTTCCTGGAACGCCTCGCGGCCCTTGAAGGCGCTTTCCACCTGGCCGACGAACAGGATCATCGGCGTCGAGTCCTGCTGCGCCGTGTGCACGCCATTCGCCGCATGGGTGGCACCGGGGCCGCGGGTGACGAAGCAGATGCCTGGTCGGCCGGTCAGCTTGCCGTAGGCATCGGCCATGTTCGAGGCGGCACCCTCGTGGCGGGTGACGACGGTGCGGATGCTGTCGGCGTCGTACAGCGCGTCGAGCACCGGCAGGTAGCTTTCCCCGGGGATGCAGTAGACGGTATCGACGGCATTGCGCCGCAATGCCTCTACCAGGATCTGCCCGCCGTTGCGCTGGGGAAGGGAGTCGGACATGAGGGCCTCGCTGCGCACGTTGTGGTTGCCCCGATCTTCGGCCCAAAGCGCGCCAGCGCCAAGCGACCTTTCTTCGCGAGTTCATTCCCGTGGCGCATGAACCCTCGTTCTTCGTTCCGGGGGAGGCCCCTTTCAGCGCTTCATCTGGACGAGAAGGGGACTGGAGCGTCATCGCAACGGGTCTCCTCTAGGCGGATCGGAGAGCGCGGTTTTCCGCTCGTTTCTCCATCTTCTCCTCAATTATGTCTATGTAACTATTTCCTCTAGCAAAAAGGATTGTTCTTACATTATTTATAAATTTTCTTTGTTAGTTTTTCCTCGAGCAGTGCTGTTTGGCGGCTTCCTGAGGGGAAGATTTTTGCTGGGGCGCTGAGATAGAGGACGAGTTGTTGTTTGGTCGTTGGTAAGTTTCGGCTTTTTGTCTTTTAGTCCGATGGGCAAGGGTACCAATGAGCAGGGAGGTTTTTAGGGTGAAATTTTTATCCGGTTTCTGGGAGCGCCGTCGTGCGAATGGCACTCCTCTAGTGTGTATCGAAGAGCGTGGCAGTGGTGCAGGCGAATTCTCGTCGGTGTCCCGTAGGGTTGAAACTGCTCCTGACGTACGTAGCGTTGCGTCTGCAGATCCGGAGCAGTGGTTACATTCCCAGGAGTACGAGCTTTCTTTCTGGAAGGATAAATGGCCCTATCGCCATCTGTCTGTCGAGGAACTACAAGAGGCCCGGCATAAGGATGCAATGTGGTTTCTTGGGAAGATGGGGTTCACGTACGGCTCCTCGCATTATCGCTACGAAGGTTTTGAAGGTAAGGTTTTGGAAGTAGGCAGTGGGCCGATCGGCTTTTTCGAGAAGGTCGAAGGCGTGACAGTGACTGCCCAGGACTCATTGATGGGGCTGTATGCAGAGAACCTTCCATTCTCGATTCTCGGGGGAAAGAGGTTCTTCTTGTTATATAAGGGATGGTGTTGCCGATATAGAGAGTGCTTTCGATTTCGTCGTTTGCTCAAATGTGCTTGACCATACGGCCGACTGGATCCAGTTCCTGATTGACTGTGTGGGCAGGTTGAGGACGGGCGGTGAGCTACTGTTGGTGACTGACTCTCGCGGAGTTCCAGCAATCGGGCATACACAGATATTCAGCCATGATCAACTGGTTCGTGTCTTGGAGTTGCTGGGGGCAAAGCAGTTCAAGGTGAAAGCCGTCGAGCGGGAGGATGGCGGTCACTGTGACTATCGTCATTATTTTCGGGTGATTTTCTAAAGTGCTCCCCGTCAATTGCTTTGCCTGGGCGGGCGCCAGGTTTACGCGTGTTTATCCAGGCTAGATAGAAGGGAGATGGTTGCTATCAGGTACTGCATCGATAGTAGCCTGGCTGTCAGCCGGATAGCGGCTGCTCCGGAGCATCTGGTGGGCCATATAGCCGCCCGCCGCGAGTTTGTATGAACCCTGCAAGGGGCTGCATGCAGAGGTCATGCCGTCAGCGACTGACATCGATCAAATCAGCCACCACTTGAACAGGAAGAAGAACGCCATGCCCAGCAGCATGCTCGCCAGGGTATTACGGGTATAGAGCACCAGCGCCACGGTGACTGCGCCGCTGACCAGGTAGGGATTGTCGTAGCTGAGGTCGATGCGGCCCTCGGGCATGAACACGATGGGGCCGCAGATCGCCGTGAGCATTCCCGGCACGGCGAAACCGAGGAACTGCCGCAGGTTGCTGCCGAGACGGATCGGCAGGCGCGGTTCGAGGAACAGGTAGCGGTTGAGGAAGACGATCGCGCCCATCCCGAAGATCACTGCCCAGACCATGGCGCCTCCCGATACAGCTTGTTGCAGATGAAACCGGCGGCCATCCCGGCGAGGCCGGCGAGGACCAGCGCCGAACTCCATTGCCAGTGGCTGAACAGCACCGAGCAGAACAGCGAGGTGGCCACGCAGACCAGCGTCGGTACGTTGCGCACCAGCGGCGCGACCAGGGCGATGAAGGTGGCGGCGATGGAGAAATCCAGGCCCAGGTGTTCGAGACCGGGAATGCTGCGGCCAAGCAGGATGCCGGCGAGGGTGAACAGGTTCCAGGCGATATAGAAGGTCAGACCGACGCCGAGGGCGTACCAGCGGTTGAAGTTGCGCCGGTCGTGCTGACTGGCGAGGGCGAAGAACTCGTCGGTGAGCAGGAAGCCCAGGCCGATCCGCCAGCGTCCCGGCAGAGGCGACAGGACCGGCCGCAAGCTCATGCCGTAGAGCAGGTGCTGCGAGGTCAGGAGGAGGGTGGTGAAGATGATCGAAAAGAACCCGGCACCGCCCTTGAGCATGCCGATCGCCACCAACTGGGCGGCGCCGGCGAAGACGATGGCGGACAGGCCCTGGCCCTCGGCCGGGGTGAGGTTGGCTTCGATGGCCATCGATCCCGCCAGCAGCCCCCAGGGCGCGACGGCCAGGGACAATGGGAGGATGGCGACGGCGCCGCGGAGAAAGGCTTGGCGGGGCAGGTCGTGGGCAGTCATGGGGGCATGGCGGTGGTGAACGTCGGTCCAGCATGCCAGCAGGCGCATCGGGCTGGCTTGAACGATCTTGCTCTTCGTATCCGTTATCCACGCAGGCGAAAGCGGCCGGTGTCCTTCCTTATATAAGGAGGACGGGCAGGGCAGGCGGCGGACGAGCGAGGGCCGCTCGAGGGCGCTGCGAAGAATCGAGGGAGAGAAGAGCTAACGCGGATGCTGACCGATCTTGTGGCCGCGGAACTTGGCGCCGAGGGACGGCTGGTAGGACATGGAACACCCGGTTTATTGCTGTTGTAGGGTTGGCACAGCTTAGCCTTGTTCAATTTTTCGTACAACGGAGCCTGTAAAATATCTGCTGCACCAGGTTGAACACCTTGCCTGGCCTGGCTTTGGCCGCTTTCGCGATGCTCTGGAAGGCCCTGTCTACGGCCATTTCGCCGTCCGCGAGGGCGACGAGAGGGCTATTGACAACAAATTGGCTTTCCGATTGACTCTGGCTCCAGCCCCCGCATGATTGAAATTTTTAACAAAAAAGGTGTTGCATCATGTCGGTACCCCTGCGTGCCGTTCAGCTCACTGAGCCGAGCCTGTTCCTTCAGGAACATCCCGAGGTCCAGTTCGTCGACCTTCTGATTTCAGACATGAATGGCGTGGTTCGCGGCAAGCGAATCGAACGCAACAGTCTGCCCAAAGTCTTCGAAAAAGGTATCAACCTTCCCGCTTCCCTGTTCGCCCTCGATATCACCGGCTCCACCGTAGAGAGTACCGGCCTGGGTCTCGACCCCGTCGCGTATACAAATCTGACGCTCCCGACGCACCCATCCGTGTATCCCTCGTTGTTGCCA
>NZ_SCND01000301.1:0-7556 GCF_005503585.1 Pseudomonas sp. 2VD | reverse complement strand
GCGTCAACGGAGGGCTGCGGTCAGAGCAGGTCACGTTGGCGCAAATGCTGGCGGATCTCGTTGGCCCGGGAGCCAAGGAGGTTGCGCAGCAAGCTGTGATTCAGCCAATCCTCGATTTGTTCCGCAATCGGTTCCTGCGGATAGCGTTCGATGGCATTGGTCGCGGCTTTCTCCCACCAGACGGGGCCGCAGGCCCGGTCGAACTCGTTACTGTATTCGTGGCAACCGTAGAGCAGTTCGATACTGAACTGGCGCATCGGAGCCGGCAACGGCAGGGTTCCCAGCTTGTACAGCAGACGCTTGGCACGCGGTGGGCGTGGCAGTCGATCGGTCACCTTGAGGGTGTCGTCGAGGGCTGCAGCGCTGAGAAGGGAGGAACCGTGCTTGCACAACCAGGCCTGGATCTTCGCGCGGAACAGCTGTTTCCGGCTCCAGTAATGGTGGATCAGGTCGGTACAACCCACCAGCTCCAGCCGCTTGTGGGCGGCGACGGCCAGGACGAATTCCTCAAGAGTATAGGCACCGTTGGCAATTGGATAGAGTTCATCCATTAATTCCAACGAACGGTCGAGTATTTTCGCCTCTTCCCGAGGCAGGCCGATGACGCCGGAGTTGAGCTGGTGCATCTCGTCGTCGGCCCAGCCGCGCTCGAACAGGTAGGGCGAGAGGTCGCGGTAGAGCGGGAAGTTACGGTGTTCGCCATAGCGCGCGCCGATCGCGTTGCACAGCAGGCTGCCGGGCTGGATGCGGTCGAACAGGCGCAGGGGCGAACTGTGGAAGAAGGTATCGGTGTCGATCAGCAATGCCTGGTCGGCGTCTTCCAGGGCGTCGCGCAGGGCCACGTGCTTGGCGCGGAAGTGATAGCCGTGCGGTTGGCACCAGGCGACCAGCTCCTCGGCCGTCACTTCGCGGACCTGCACCGGCAGGCCGGCGTAGGGACTGGGGTCGTCGGTATAGACCCTGACCGTCAGGCCATGCGCCGCCCCGTCGCGGAGGTGGGCGAAGGCGCTGGCGATGCTGAACAGGGCTTCCTGGTGGTAGGTCTGTCGCCCGTAGACCAGGTAGATCAGATGCTTGCGTGAGTTGGCCATGTCTGTCGTGGATCGCGTGAGAGGCTTCCCTGCCGGTATACGCTGCCGGGCCGAACCGCGTAGGCGGTATCAGCGTGGCAGCTGGAGATTCTTCCAGATCGCCAGGCTCGGATCGGCCTGGTTCAAAGTATAGAAATGCAGTCCCGGTGCGCCGCCCTCCAGCAGGCGTTCGCACATCTCGCTGATGACCTGCTCGCCGAAGGCCTGGATGCTGCGGCTGTCGTCGCCGTAGGCTTCCAGTTGCTTGCGGATCCAGCGCGGCAGTTCGGCGCCGCAGGCGTCGGAGAAGCGCGCCAGCTTGGAGTAGTTGGTGATCGGCATGATGCCGGGGACCACCGGGATGTCCACGCCGAGCTTGGCGACCCGCTCGACGAAGTAGAAATAGGCATCGGCGTTGAAGAAGTACTGGGTGATGGCGCTGCTGGCGCCGGCCTTCACCTTGCGCACGAAGTTCGCCAGGTCATTCTCGAAGCTGCGCGCCTGGGGATGGACTTCCGGATAGGCGGCGACCTCGATGTGGAAGTGGTCGCCGGTCTCGGTGCGGATGAAGTCCACCAGTTCGTTGGCGTAGCGCAGTTCGCCGCTGGCCATGCCCATGCCCGACGGCAGGTCGCCGCGCAGGGCGACGATGCGGCGGATGCCGGCCTCGCGGTAGCGGCCGAGCAGTTCGCGCAACTCGGCTTTCGAGTCGCCGACACAGGACAGGTGCGGCGCGGTCGGCACCTTCACCTCGCCGTCCAGTTGCAGCACGGTACTCAACGTGCGGTCGCGGGTGGATCCGCCGGCGCCGTAGGTGCAGGAGAAGAAGTCGGGCTTGTAGCCCGCCAGGTTGCGGGCGGTGGCCAACAGCTTTTCATGGCCGGCCTCGGTCTTCGCCGGGAAGAACTCGAAGCTGAAACGGCGTTCGCTCTGACTCATGATCGGTTCCTTGGACGCGACCACGGCCGCGCCTCTTCTTGTTGATTCCGACTAGCGCCGGGTACTTCAGTAGTACTGGCGGTAGTGCTCGATTTTTTCCCGCAGGCGTCGGGCCGTCGCGGCGTGGGCATGGCCGAGGCGAGCGAGGATCAGCTGCGACTCCTGGTGGTAGTTCGCGATCTTGTCCTGGTTCCAGGTCTGCGGCGGTGGCTGCAGGTTGGTGATGCGGTCGCACAGCTTGACCAGGGCGTACTGCGCCGGGCCCTCGGCAAGCGCCTGGAGATAGTCGTCGAGGGAACGCTTGGGGCCGTCGCCGACGCGCTTGCTCAGGGCCTGCACGCCGGCACAGACGAACTCGCCGAACTGTTGCCGCAGCTCCTCGGGTGAGGTCGCCGTGTCTTCCAGGGTGTCGTGCAGGACCGCGATCTGCAGGGTTTCCCCGAGCCGTTCGATGGCACCGTCGCGATCGGCGGCCAGCAGCTCGTTGGCGACCATGCCCAGGTGCACCAGATAAGGCAGCGGCGAGCCGCTGAGGGTCTGGTTGCGGTGGGCGCGGGCGGCGAACAGCCAGGCCTGGTTGTAGCGATCGGCGAGGTGCGTGGACATCGTGGGAGCGCTCATGCGAACGGGGCAGGCGCATGGCGCCTGCCCCGTGGTCCGCTTAGTAGCGATAGGTGTCCGGCTTGAACGGGCCTTCCACGCTCACGCCGATGTACTCGGCCTGTTTCGGGGTCAGTTGGGTGACCACGCCGCCGAAGCCCTTGACCATCTCCAGGGCCACTTCCTCGTCGAGCTTCTTCGGCAGCACTTCGACGCTCAGGCGCTTGGCCTTCTCGGCGGCCGGCAGGTCGGCGTACTTCTGCTCGAACAGGTGGATCTGCGCCAGCACCTGGTTGGCGAAGGAACCGTCCATGATCCGGCTCGGATGGCCGGTGGCGTTGCCCAGGTTGACCAGGCGGCCCTCAGCGAGAAGGATCAGGTAGTCGTCGTTGTGCGCGTCGAAACCGTCCTTGCCGGTGCGGTGGATCTTGTGCACCTGCGGCTTGACCTCTTCCCAGGCCCAGTTCTTGCGCATGAAGGCGGTGTCGATCTCGTTGTCGAAGTGGCCGATGTTGCAGACCACCGCGCGCTTCTTCAGCGCCTTGAGCATGTTGGCGTCGCAGACGTTGACGTTGCCGGTGGTGGTGACGATCAGGTCGATCTTGCCCAGCAGCGCGGCGTCGATGCTGGCCTCGGTGCCGTCGTTGATGCCGTTCTTGTACGGCGAGACGACTTCGAAGCCGTCCATGCAGGCCTGCATGGCGCAGATCGGGTCGACTTCCGCGACCTTGACGATCATGCCTTCCTGGCGCAGCGACTGCGAGGAGCCCTTGCCCACGTCGCCGTAGCCGATCACCAGGGCCTGCTTGCCCGACAGCAGGTGGTCGGTGCCGCGCTTGATGGCGTCGTTGAGGCTATGGCGGCAGCCGTACTTGTTGTCGTTCTTGCTCTTGGTCACCGAGTCGTTGACGTTGATCGCCGGGACTTTCAGGGTGCCGTTCTTGAGCATGTCGAGCAGGCGGTGGACCCCGGTGGTGGTCTCTTCGGTGATGCCGTGGATGCGCTCGAGCATCTGCGGGTATTTCTTGTGCAGGATCTCGGTCAGGTCACCGCCGTCGTCCAGCACCATGTTGGCGTCCCACGGCTGGCCGTCCTTGAGGATGGTCTGCTCGATGCACCATTCGTACTCTTCCTCGGTCTCGCCCTTCCAGGCGAATATCGGGATGCCGGCGGCGGCGATGGCGGCGGCGGCCTGGTCCTGGGTGGAGAAGATGTTGCAGCTCGACCAGCGGACTTGGGCGCCCAGCGCGACCAGGGTCTCGATCAGCACGCCGGTCTGGATGGTCATGTGGATGCAACCGAGGATCTTCGCGCCTTTCAGCGGCTGCTGGCCGGCATACTTGCGGCGCAGGCCCATCAGTGCGGGCATTTCCGATTCGGCGATGATCAGCTCGCGGCGGCCCCAGGCGGCCAGGGTGATGTCGGCGACCTTGTAGTCGGTGAAACCGGCGGGCGTCATGACAGCGCTCATGCGTAACTCTCCATTCGTTGTCTGCGAATGGGCGCCGTTGGTGCGTTGACAGACCGGCGAGGCCGGCCTGAGAGCGCGCTCCGTTCGAGCCTGACAGGCCTAGGCCTGCTGCAGCGCCCCTCGAACGGAAGGCGGGAGCGACCCGAAGGGCCGCCTGAGCGGGCGATTATAGCGGCGCCACATGAAACTCCCAAGTCACCCCTGATACGCCGCTCGTCGCCGTGCGTCGTGTCCTCGGGCTGCGGCGATGCACCGCAGCGCAGAAGCGCGGGGAATTTGCGGGTCAGGATGCTAGAGTGCGCGGTCATGAGAATCGCTCCCAACTCCCGCTCGCCGCTGCTGCAGTGGCTGAGCTTCGCCCTCTGTGCCTGCGTGCTGGTCAACGCGCTGGCTTGCGGCGTCCTGCACCTGCAGGCGCTGGGAGTGGGCAGCGACAAGGGGCAGAAGGCCAGCGTCGGGCTGTTCTGCGTCGCCGGTGCCAGCCAATGGCTATCCCTGGATCCCGACGACGGGTCCGCCGGCGATCCGGCACCGGTCAATCCCCAGTTGCCGATGAGCTGCCCGATGTGCAGCGCCCTGGTGCTGTTCGTCGCGCTCGGGGTGATCTGGTCCTGGCGCTTGCAACGGCGACGCCAGGCGCGTTTCCGCCCGCCCGCCACGCGCGAGCCGGTGCCGCCCCGGTACGTCTGGCCGCCGGCCAACCCGCGCGCTTCCCCCGCCTGATCCTGAACGCCCGCCGCGCCGGGAATTTGCATCCGTCGCCCGTCCTGCCTCGTCCGCGCAGCGCTCGCCGCTGTCCATCCGGGCGAGGCGGGCGTGCCCACCATGCCTTGCTTCAGGATCGCTCGATGAAAAAGCACTCCACGGCCCGCCGCGTCCTCGCGCTGGGTCTCAACCTCACCCTGGCCGGCGTTCCGGCCTGGCTCTGGGCCGATGAGGAACCCACCGAACTGCCCGCCCTCACCGTCAGCGCCGGCGCCGCCGGGGAAACCCCGCCGGCCCTCGATCTCGACGACAGCGCCGGCGGCGGCTCGCGCCTGGGCCTGAGCCTGCGCGAGACTCCCGGCTCGGTAAGCGTGGCCAACCGTGCCAGCTTCGAGCGGCGCGGCCTGCGCAGCACCCAGGACATCGCCAACAGCCTGCCCGGCGTGAACGCCTCGGCGCCGCCCGGCTTCGGCGGCTTCGTCACCTACCGCGGCTTCAGCTCGAACCAGGTCAACCAGTTGTTCAACGGCATTCCGGTGCAATACAGCAGCGCCATGCGTCCGCTGGACGACTGGATCGTCGACCGCGTCGAGCTGGTCGGCGGTCCGTCCTCCTTCCTCAACGGCGCCGGTGCCGTCGGCGGCTCGCTGGACTACATCAGCAAGCTCGCCGACCGCTACGGCGATTTCATGGAAGGCCGGGTGCGCTATGGCAGCTACGACGATTCGGAAGTCGCCTTCGGCTTCAACCAGGCCCTGGGCATCGGCCCCGAGCCGAAGCACTTCGTGCGCCTGGACGTCAGCCGCAGCGGCGGCAACGGCTACGTCGACCGCAATTCGCGCGAATCGTGGAACGTCGCTTTCTCCCTGCTCAGCGACCTGACCCCGGACCTTTCCCACACCCTGGCCCTGGAGTACCAGGACGAGCAGGAAGACAGCCCCTACTGGGGCACACCGGTGCTCAATCCCTACGCCGGCGAGCTGAAGATCGACAAGAGCCGTCGCCGCGAGAACTACAATGTCGCCGATGGCCGCTACGAACAGCGCGTGCGCTGGCTGCGCTCGATCCTCGAATACCGGGTCAGCGACAGCACGCGCTGGCGCAACACCTTCTACCACTACGACGCCGAGCGCGATTACCGCAACCTCGAGACCTACCGCTACAACGCCGACAACAGCGGGGTGGTGCGCTCCAACGCATTCCTCCAGCGCCACGACCAGCAGCTCAACGGCAACCGCTTCGAGCTACAGCACAGCCAGCCGCTGTTCGGACTGGCCAGCGACTGGGCGCTGGGCTTCGACTACAGCATCAACAAGCAGACGCGCTTCCCGAGTACCGCCTCCGGGCCGTTCGGTACGGTCGATCCGGCCAGTTTCGAGCCGGGCCACTTCTACGACCTGCCGGGCATGCGTCCCGGCCACCGGAAGGACCGCAGCAACGAGGTGCGCACCAGCGCGTTGTTCGCCGAGAACCGCCTGGGCCTGACCGACGAGCTTTCGCTGGTCACCGGGCTGCGCTACGACCACCTCGACCTCGACGTGCGCAACCATCGGACGGTGACCGCCAGCGATCCCGCACACTTCGAACGGCGCTGGGACGTGGTCACCGGGCGCGCCGGGCTGGTCTACCAGTTCACCCCGCACGCCAACGTCTACCTGCAATACAGTACCGCCGCCGACCCGCCGGGCGGGGTGCTGACCAGCGCCAGCTTCGGCCAGGTCCGCGACTACGACCTGTCCACCGGCGACCAGTGGGAGCTGGGCAGCAAGTTCGATTTCCTCGACGGTCGCGGCAGCGCCACCCTGGCCGCCTACCGCATCGTCCGCCGGGACTTCTCGGTGGCCGACCCGAACAACCCCAACCTCAGCGTGCCGGTGGGCCAGCAGACCTCCAGGGGCATCGAGGCCGCCGCCTCCCTGCGGATCACCCCGAAGCTGCTGGCCGAGGGCAATTTCGCCTGGGTCGACGCGCAGTACGACGAGTTCACCGAGAACGTCGGCGGCGTCGCCGTCTCGCGTAAGGGCAAGACGCCGCCGAACGTGCCGGAGCGGGTCGGCAACCTGTGGCTGACCTACGACTTCGACCCGGCCTGGCAGGGCGGGGTGGACGCGCGCTACGTGTCCTCGGTGTACGCCAACAACGCCAACACCTGGCACGTGCCGTCCTATACGGTCTACGGGACTTTCCTCAGCTACCGGCTGGACGAGCGCACGCGGATCACCGGGCGCGTGCGCAACCTCACCGACGAGGTCTACGCGCGCTTCGTGCAGAGCACGCCGCTGTACTACGTCGGCGACCCGCGCACCTTCGAGCTGAGCGTGCAGACGCGCTTCTGAGGAGTCGTCGATGAAACGCTACCTGTACCTGTGGCACCGCTGGCTGGGCATCGGCTGCTGCCTGCTGATGGTGCTCTGGTTCGTCTCCGGCATGGTCATGCTGTATGTCGGCTATCCCAAGCTGACTCCGCTGGAACGCCTGGCCCACCTGCCCGAGCTGGACGGCTGCGAGGCCTGCGTACCGCTGCGGACGGCTCTCGCCGGCGGCGATGGAAAGACCCCGCGGAGCATCCGGCTGGCCAGCGTAGGAGGCCTGCCGACCTACCTGCTGGACGATGCCGACGGACGCACGCGTGCGCTGGCGGCGCGCGACGGCCGACCGCTGGCGGTGGACGCGGACAGGGTGCTGGCCTCGGCCCGTGCCTTCAGCGGCGAAGTACCGATGCAGTTGCAAGGGCGGATCGAGGAAGACGCCTGGACCCATACCCGCAACCT
>NZ_SCND01000300.1:0-7589 GCF_005503585.1 Pseudomonas sp. 2VD | reverse complement strand
GTCAGGAACTGCGCGTGGCTGCCGTCGCGGAAGAACCCTGGCTCCCGCCCGGTGCCCCAGACCGCCTGGCCGAGCAGGGCCTTCGGTCCCTCCACCACCACCCCGGCGAAGTCGCGGCCCGGTACCCGGGGCAGGGTGGTATAGGGGAAGCGGCCGAGGACGTTCTTCACGTCGCTCGGATTCAGCCCGGCGGCGCGGATTTCCACCCGCACCTCATCGGCGGCGGGAAGCGGGTCGGGCATGTCCACCAGCTTGAGGGCGGCGAGGTCGCCGGTACGGTCGAATTGCAGTGCTTTCATCGGGGGCTCCGTGTCGTCGCGGCGATCAGTGCAGCCACTGCTGCAGCAGGTCGCGGCCAAGGGGGAAAAGCTGTTCGCCGAGCTGCATGCCAAGCAGGCCGACCAGGGCGATGGCGGGTGGCGCCGGCGAGCGGAAGTCGAGTACGGCGTAGAGCAGGCCGACCAGCAGGCCGATGCCGAGGGAGATCAGGTAGTTCATGGCGGCTGACAGGGACGGTGAACGATGGTGCCAGTCTAGTTGGCCGAAAAAACATCTATCGGCCAATCGCTATCGAATACCGGTCAAGGCTGGAACGGCTGGTGATGCTCGGCCCTGTACTCGGTGGGAGAGACGCCCAGCTCGCGGCGGAACATGTCGCTGAAGGCGCTCGGCGTATATCCCAGGGCATGGGCGATGCCCGCCACCGGACGGCCATCGATCAGTGCGGCGGCGGCGGTCGCCAGTTGCACCTGCCGCCGCCAGTCGGCGAAGCCCATGCCCAGGCTGCGCTGGAACAGGCGCGAGAGGGTCCGCACGCTGGCCCCGGCGTCTTCGGCCAGGCGCTCCAGGCCGATGTCCAGGGAGGGATTGGCCATCACCGCCTGGCACAGCGCGAGCAGGCGCCTGTCGGAGGCGTCCGGCAGCGGTACGCGGAGGCTGGAACGGCGCGCGCGACCGAGTTCGAGCACGGCGAGATCGGCCAGCGCCCGATAGTAGTGGGGGTCGCTCTGTCGTTCCTGCTCCACCAGGCTGACGATCAGCTCGCGCAGCAGCGGGCCGACCACCAGCACCAGGGTGCGGTCCTCCAGGCCGCGGGAGAGTTCCGGGCTCAGGTAGATGTTGCGCATCTGCAACTCGGACGCGATCCGCACCGCATGGCGCAGGCCCGGAGGCAACCAGACCGCCCGTTGCGGCGGGACCGGCAGGGCCTCGTCGGGCGTCTCCAGCCACATCATCCCGGACACCGCATAGAGCACCTGGCCCCAGGCGTGCTCGTGGGCATCGACGCGGTGCCCGGCAGGATAGCTGCGGGCGACGCCGCGCAGGGGCCGGCGGCTGTCGCTCAGGTCGGGTGGGGCGGGTCGTGCCATGGGAATGCCGTCGCGGAGTAAAGACGCAGGTTAACCGCTTGACGCCGATCATGCAGCGCCGGCTTTCAGCGCAGCCGTGACAGCGCTGCTGGCAGCTTTTTGCTCCGCCCTGTAAAGATAATTTTACGAAGACCGGGCGTTCGCCATGCATGCCGCCGGCGCGTAAGGAATAGTTGCCAGAAACCCTGCGCCAGGCCCTGCGCCGGGCCCTGCCGACGGCTTGTCCGCCGCGCCGCCACGGGGTGAGATGAAGGCATCTCCCATGTCGCCGGCCGCCTGGACCGGCGGCGGTCCATTCAACAAGAACAACGAGGAGGCCGGATGAACGCCGTGGCCAAGATCGAACAGCACAATCCCATCGGTACCGACGGATTCGAATTCGTCGAGTTCACCGCCCCCGACGCCAAGGGCATCGAGCAGCTCCGCCAGCTGTTCAACATGATGGGCTTCACCGAAACCGCCAAGCATCGTTCCAAGGAAGTCTTCCTGTTCCAGCAGAACGATATCAACATCGTGCTCAACGGCAGCCCGACCGGGCATGTCCATGAATTCGCCCTCAAGCACGGCCCGAGCGCCTGCGCCATGGCCTTCCGGGTGAAGAACGCTTCCCAGGCCGCCGCCTACGCCGAATCCCAGGGCGCCAAGCTGGTGGGCAGCCACGCCAACTTCGGCGAGCTGAACATCCCTTCCCTGGAAGGCATCGGCGGTTCGCTGCTGTATCTTGTCGACCGCTACGGCGACCGCAGCATCTATGACGTCGACTTCGAGTTCATCGAAGGCCGCAGCGCCAACGACAACTCGGTCGGCCTGACCTACATCGACCACCTGACCCACAACGTCAAGCGCGGCCAGATGGACGTCTGGTCCGGCTTCTACGAGCGCATCGCCAACTTCCGCGAGATTCGCTACTTCGACATCGAAGGCAAGCTCACCGGCCTGTTCTCCCGCGCCATGACCGCGCCTTGCGGGAAGATCCGCATCCCGATCAACGAGTCGGCCGACGATACCTCGCAGATCGAGGAATTCATCCGCGAATACCATGGCGAAGGCATCCAGCACATCGCCCTGACCACCGACGACATCTATGCCACGGTGCGCAAGCTGCGCGCCAACGGCGTGAAGTTCATGTCGACCCCGGACACCTACTACGAGAAGGTCGACACCCGCGTCGCCGGGCATGGCGAGCCGCTCGAGCAACTGCGCGAACTGAACCTGCTGATCGACGGCGCCCCGGGCGACGACGGCATCCTGCTGCAGATCTTCACCGACACGGTGATCGGCCCGATCTTCTTCGAGATCATCCAACGCAAGGGCAACCAGGGTTTCGGCGAGGGCAATTTCAAGGCCCTGTTCGAGTCCATCGAGGAAGATCAGATTCGCCGCGGCGTGATCTGATCCCGCTGCCGCCAGCCTCTTCCGGGGCTGGCGGTTTTCCTTGCGCTCCGCGTTTCCGTTCCAGCGGCGCCGATCGCGCCAGCCTTGCCCGCACCGCCGAGCCACGAGCCTGGCGGCCCATTCACGTCACGTACAACAACAAACAGGTGACGCATGATCCGTGAGTCCTTCCTTCGCCCAGCCGACCGCCCGCCGCCACGCGCCCCGCATGGCGCCCGCCGTGCGCCTGCCGCCTGAGCCGCACGGCCCCGTTTCGCCTCCGACAACAATAAATTTCCACTTGCGTGAGATAACTCAATGGACGGCCAACATCCGCATTCGGGCGAGCTCAAGCGCGGCCTGAAGAATCGTCACATCCAGTTGATCGCCCTCGGCGGCGCCATCGGCACCGGCCTGTTCCTCGGCTCGGCCGGGGTGCTCAAGTCGGCGGGCCCGTCGATGATCCTCGGCTACGCCATCGCCGGCTTCATCGCTTTCATGATCATGCGCCAGCTCGGCGAGATGATCGTCGAGGAGCCGGTTGCCGGCTCCTTCAGCCACTTCGCGCACAAGTACTGGGGCGGCTTCGCCGGCTTCCTCTCCGGCTGGAACTGCTGGGTGCTGTACATCCTGGTCGGGATGTCGGAACTGACCGCGGTCGGCAAGTACATCCACTACTGGTGGCCGGAGGTGCCGACCTGGGCCACGGCGGCGTTGTTCTTCGTCGTCGTCAACGCGATCAACCTGGCCAACGTCAAGGCCTTCGGCGAAGCCGAGTTCTGGTTCGCGATCATCAAGGTGGTGGCGATCATCGGCATGATCCTGCTCGGCTGCTACCTGCTGTTCAGCGGCAGCGGCGGTCCGCAGGCTTCGGTGAGCAACCTCTGGGCACACGGCGGTTTCTTCCCCAACGGAGTGAGCGGCCTGGTGATGGCCATGGCGATCATCATGTTCTCCTTCGGTGGCCTGGAAATGCTCGGCTTCACCGCGGCCGAGGCGGACAAGCCGAGGACGGTGATCCCGAAGGCGATCAACCAGGTGATCTATCGCATCCTGATCTTCTACATCGGCGCCCTGGTCGTGCTGCTCTCGCTGACGCCCTGGGACAGCCTGCTGCAGACCCTCAACGCTTCCGGCGATGCCTACAGCGGCAGCCCGTTCGTGCAGATCTTCTCGATGATCGGCAGCGGCACTGCCGCGCACCTGCTGAACTTCGTGGTGCTCACCGCCGCACTGTCGGTGTACAACAGCGGCACCTATTGCAACGGCCGCATGCTTCTCGGCCTGGCCGAGCAGGGCGATGCCCCGCGCGCGCTGGCCAGGGTCGACAAGCGCGGCGTACCGGTACGCGCCCTGGTGGTATCGGCGCTGGTGACCTTCCTCGCGGTGGTGGTGAACTATGTGATCCCGCACCAGGCGCTGGAGCTGCTGATGTCGCTGGTGGTGGCGGCGCTGGTGATCAACTGGGCGATGATCAGCATGGCGCACCTGAAGTTCCGCGCGCAGATGGACCGCCAGGGCACCCGCACGCACTTCCGCGCGTTCTGGTATCCGTACGGCAACTACCTGTGCATGGCCTTCGTGGTGTTCATCCTCGGCGTCATGTTGCTGATCCCCGGCATCCAGGTCTCGGTCTATGCCATCCCGGTCTGGCTGCTGGTGATGTGGGCCTGCTACCGACTCAAGGGAGCCCCGCGGCCGATGCCGGGCCTGCGGGTGAAGCCGGTCACCGAGTGATCGATGGGGCGCCGGCGCGCAGAGGAGAGGGGAGCGCTCCTTTGCGCGTCCCGGCGGCCCACAAGACTTTTTCTAGGGGCGCCTGTCGTTGACGCGGCAGGTGCCGAATTCCTACAGTGGCAGCGCCATTTTTTCTCGTTAGAGGGATTTCCATGAAAAAAGCGCTCTGGCTGCTTCTGGCTGCCGTTCCCGTGGTCCTGGTCGCCTGCGGCGGCAGCGACGACGACAAGCAGACCGCCCAGGTCGATTACCTGGCCCTGCCGGGGGATGCCAAGCTGGATACCCGCAGCGTCGACTACAAGTGCGAGAACGGTCGCAAGTTCACCGTGCAGTACCTGAACAAGGGCGACAACAGCCTCGCCGTGGTGCCGGTCAGCGACAACTCGACGCTGGTCTTCAGCAATGTGATTTCCGCCTCCGGCGCCAAGTACGCCGCCGGCCAGTACATCTGGTGGACCAAGGGCGAGGAAGCCACCCTCTACGGCGACTGGAAGGGCGGCGAGCCCACCGACGGGGTCGCCTGCAAGGAGCGTTGAGTTCGACCTGGCGCCTTAGCCGAAATGAAGGAACCCGGCCGCGGCCGGGTTTCTTTTTGCCTGCTTTTCCGCTCGGCAAAGGGGTTATGCTGGCAGCCCCGTTGGTCCACCGTGCCGCCCCATGCTGATCATCTCCAATGCCGTCCACCTGCCCGACCATGAGATCGAGCTGAATGCCATTCGCGCCCAGGGCGCCGGCGGGCAGAACGTCAACAAGGTCTCCAGCGCGGTGCACCTGCGCTTCGACATCCAGGCCTCGTCGTTGCCGCCGTTCTACAAGGAGCGTCTGCTGGCACTGAACGACCAGCGCATCAGCGGCGACGGCGTGGTGGTGATCAAGGCCCAGCAGTACCGGACCCAGGAGCAGAACCGCGAGGATGCCCTGGAGCGCCTGGCGGAGTTGATCCGCAGCGTGGCCAAGGTGCAGAAGGCGCGCCGCCCGACCAAGCCTACGCGCGGCTCGCAGAAGCGCCGGCTGGACGGCAAGGCCAAGCGCGGCGCGGTGAAGGCCGGGCGCGGCAAGGTGGATTTCTGAGCCGGCCGGTCTTCGCGACGGATCAGCGTACGGCCTGGGCCACCGGCTGGCCGAGGCCGCGCTCGCGGTCGCGTTGCAGGCGATAGGCCTTGGCCGCGGCCGGGATCGCAGTGACCTGGCCGGTTTCCAGCCAGCGTCGCAGGCGCGTGGCGTCGGCGAAGTGGGTGTACTTGCCGAAGGCGTCCAGCACCACCAGATTGACCGGGCTGCGGTTGATCGTGGTGCGCATCACCAGGCAGTGGCCTGCCTCGTTGGTGAAGCCGGTCTTGGTCAACTGGATGTTCCAGGTCTTGTTGTTGATCAGGTGGTTGGTGTTGCGGAAGCCCAGGGTGTAGTTGGGGTGGCGGAAGGCCACGGTCTTCTCCGGAGTGGTGCTCCACTGACTGAGCAGCGGATATTGCCGGCTGGCCACCAGCAGGCGGGTGAGGTCGCGAGCGGTGGAGACGTTGTGCAGCGACAGCCCGGTCGGCTCGACGTAGCGGGTGTTCTTCATTCCCAGGGCGTGGGCCTTGGCGTTCATCGCCTTGACGAAGGCGTTCTTGCCGCCCGGATAGTTCTGCGCGAGGCTGGCGGCGGCGCGGTTCTCCGAGGACATCAGGGCGAGCAGGAGCATGTCCCGGCGGCTGATCTGGCTGCCGACCCGCACCCGGGAAAACACCCCGCGCATTTCGCTGGTCTCGCTGATGGCGATCGGCAGTACCTCGTCCAGCGGCAGTTTCGAGTCGAGCACGACCATGGCGGTCATCAGCTTGGTGATCGAGGCGATCGGCACCACCAGGTCGGGGTTGCGCGAGTAGAGCACCTTGCCGGTGTTCTGGTCGGTAACCAGCGCGCTGCCCGACGCCAGCTCCTGTTGCAGCGGCAGCCCGGCCTTGGGCGGTGGGGAGGCGGATACCGCGGTGGCAACGCTGAGGGACAGGAACAGGGTGACCAGTGACAGGAGACGGTTTCTCACGTGCGTTGCTCACTAAGACGAGAAAGTGGGGGCCGTGGGGCGCAGTGTGAACTGGTGCCCATAATTGAGCATTTTATGCTCTTTTGTAGGAAAAGCACGTAGGGCTTTGAAAGTGCTGACTTATGGTTGGCCCGGTTCGGAGAGGTTCGGCGGATAACGCCTGTGGCGGTATTCGCCCTACGCCCACAAGGTCGTGGTGCGGTAGGGCGAATAACCGCAACGCGGTTATCCGCCGCCTCGGCGGGAGTGCGCGGCATTCGCTGGGGCGAAAAAAAGCCGGCCATCACAGCCGGCTCAGGGTAACCGTGAGGGTTCAGTCCGCGCAGACCTGGGCGATGGCTTGCGCCAGGCGGTCGAGGCGGCGCGCGTCGAGACCGGCGACGTTGGCCCGGCCGCTGGAGACCAGGTAAACGGCGTGCTCGTCGCGCAGCCGAGCGACCTGCTGCGGGCTCAGTCCGGTATAGGAAAACATCCCGCGTTGCGCGCCGACATGGGCGAAGCGCTCGGCCAGGCCGTGCGGCGCCAGGGCTTCGACCAGGCCGATGCGCAGGCTGGCGATGCGCGAGCGCATGCCTTCGACCTCTTCCTGCCAGAGTCCCTTCAACTCGCTGTCGCCGAGGATCGCCGCGACCACCTCGGCGCCATGCGCCGGCGGGGTCGACCAGAGGTTGCGGGCGAGGAAGGCCAGTTGGCTACGCACGTCGGTGAGCTTCTCGGCGTTCTGCGCGCAGACGATCAGCGCGCCGACGCGGTCGCGGTACAGGCCGAAGTTCTTCGAGCAGGAACTGGTGACCAGCACCTCCGGCAGTTCGCCGGCGAACAGGCGTACCGCCCAGGCGTCTTCCTCGAGACCGTCGCCGAAGCCCTGGTAGGCGAAGTCGATCAGCGGCAGCAGCTCGCGACGACGTACCACGTCGAGCACCCTGTGCCAGTCGTCGTGGCTCAGGTCGAAACCGGTCGGGTTGTGGCAGCAGGCATGCAGCAGCACCACGTCTCCCTGGGGAATGCGCTCCAGGCCAGCAAGCATCGCCTCGACATCCAGGCGGTTGTCGGCGCTGACGTAGGGGTAGTGGGAAACCTTC
>NZ_SCND01000002.1:0-52006 GCF_005503585.1 Pseudomonas sp. 2VD | reverse complement strand
TCGCCGGCCAGCTTCACCCCCACGCCCTGCTCGGTGCCGACCAGGCGGATCGCCCCGGCGTACATCCCGCCCAGCGCCGAGCTGTCGATCGCCAGCTGTGGCTTCTCGCTGCCATCGGCGGCGCGCGGCGTGGCCTGCAGGCTGTCGGCCTGGACGTCGTTGCGGCCGGTGACGATGTTGAGGTTCTTCGCGTAGAGCTTGGCGTTGAGCTTGGCGCTGCGGGTGATCAGGTCGAACTGTTCGAGGTTGCCGACGTTCAGTTCGGCGCCTTCGACGACGATGTCGCCGCCATCCACCTGGAAGCGCTCCAGGCGCTGGCCGTCCATGATCGGCTTGCCGGTGGTGAGGGTCGCGCGCGGCGTGTTGATGAAGCCGCAGCCCTGGCAGGTGATGCCGTGCGGGTTGGCGACGATCACCCGCGCCGACTGCCCGGCCACCTCGGTGTAGCCGGCCAGGGTGCTGCGGTTGCCGCCAGTGACCTGGTTGAGGATCACCTGCGCCGCCTGGCCCTTGAGGTTGGGGTTGCCGAGGATGATCCCGCCGAGCTGGGTACCCTGGGTCTTGCCGGTAGCGTTGTTGAGGATCAGCCCGTTGGCGCCGACGTTGTAGTCGCGGAAATGGTTGTTCGACAGCCCGGCGCCGTTGGGCGTGGCGATATTGACGATGGGCACGCCGTTGCCCGCCTGGCCCAGGCCGGTGTTGCCGCCGGCGGCCTTGTCCAGCGCCAGCCCCGCCGCCGCGGCGACGATCGGGTTGAGGAACAGGATGCCGGCCAGGGACAGGGCGATGCACTGGTTCAGCGGGCTGCGGATGTCCATATCGTTACTCCTTGGCGGGTAGGGGCCCGGCGAGGTTAAGCAAGGTTTTCCAAGGAAAGGGCCTCGATGCAGGTAGGCGCTTTCCTAAAGCGTTCAGGAGGTCGCCGCGTCTTCAGAAGAACGCGTCGACCCGGAAATAGATCGGGTGCTCGCGCCGCTCGATGGCGCTGGGCCGCTCCAGCGAGCGGGCGAAGCCGACGCTGGCGGCGAAATAGCGGCCGCGGGCATCCAGTTCGATGGCGTTGCCGCTCATGCGCCCGCTGGCACCGTCGTTGTAGCGGTCGTGGCGGATCACGCCGACGTCGTAGGCGAAGGCCACGCCGTATTCCTGCAGCCAGGGCCGCAGCGGCGCCCATTCCACCGCGCGCCGCCAGCGCAACTGGTTGCGCCAGTAGCCGCCGCTGTCGCCGGTCAGGGTCTGGTCCTTGAAGCCGCGCACCGAGCTGTTGCCGCCGAGGCTGATGCGCTGCGGGCTGAACAGCACGTCCTCGCTCCTCTGCCCGGTAGCCAGGCTGTCGAAGCTGAAGCGCTCGCCCCATAGCTGGAACGGCTGCAGGTAGCTGAGGGTCAGGCTGTACTTGTCGTAGCGCGCATTCGGATCGCCCGCGTGCGGGTGGCCGCGACCCTGCGCGCCAAGGGCGCCGATGCCCTGCTGCCAGCCGAGGTCGAGGTTGACGAAACCGCTGCCGATCCGCCGACCGTGGTTGAAGCCGAGCTGGGTCTCGGTGATCCGCGTGCTCTGGTCTTCCAGGCGGGTGTCTTCGACATAGTTGTTGGTGCGCTGGTGGCTGAGCCCCAGGCTCATGGCGGTCTTGCTCACGCCGTCTCGGTGCAGCACGCGTTCGGCGCGGAACTGGTGGCTGCGGCTGTCGCCATCGAGCTTGAAGGGGAAGCCGCTGGCCTCGTTGCGCGTGCGGTAGTCGCTCTGGCTGTAGCCGTAGGTGAAAGTCCACCAGCCCCAGGGCAGGCTGTAGAACAGGCTCTGGCTGTCGGAATGGCGCCAGCGGTCGGTCACCGCGTCGCGGTTGGCGCGCAGGTTGAGCTGGTCGGCCAGGCCCAGCGGGCTGTCCCAGTCCAGGCCCAGGCCCATCTGCTGCTCGCCGGTGCTGACGTCGCCGTCGTTGTTGCGCGTGGCGGAGACCTGCCAGGGCTTGTCGCGCTCACCCTTGAGACGCACCCGGCTGCCGCCGACCTCGCTGCCGGGCACCAGCTCCAGTTGCGCCTGGCGCGACGGCAGGCGACTCAACTGGTCGACCAGTTGCTCCAGTTCGCGCAGGTCGAGCAACTCGCCGGTCCTGCCCGGAAAGCTCATCGCCAGTTCGCGCGGGCTGGCCAGCGCGGAGCTGTCCAGGCCCTCCAGGCGGCCTTCGACGACGATGATGCGCAGGGTCCCGGAGGCCAGGTCCTGCTGTGGCAGGTAGGCGCGGGTGGTGACGTAGCCGCGATCCAGGTAATGGTCGGTGACGGCCTTGAGCAGCGCATTGAGCTGGCCGACGCCCAGGCAGCGCCCCTGGTAGGGCGCCAGCAACTGGCGACGCGCGCTTTCGTCGAGGTGCCCGGCGCCTTCCAGCTCGATGCGGCGGATCTCGAAGCAGCGCTCGTCGTCGCCGGAGGCATCCGCAGCGGCGGGCGCTCCCTTGCCGGGCAGTTGCTGGAGTTCCTCCAGGCGCTTGCGCTGTTCGTCCAGCAGGCGCTGCTGGCGGTCGCGGATCAGGTCGCGGTCACCGGGGGAGGTGAAGGGGGCGGCGCTGGCCATGAGGGGCAGGCACAGGAAGATAAAGGCCAGGCGATGGAGAGCCACGATTTCATTCCTTGAAATACAGAAAGGCGCGATGTTGGCCCAGCGGCTACAGCGGGTAAGCAGGAATATTCCGAAATCCGTCTTCCATGAGTCGGACAATCCGGAATTAAGGCACAAGGCCATCTGGGCGTGCCGAAAAACCTAACACAGACTTTTGGATTAATCCGTTAGATGGCACGCTTTCTCGACGAACTGCAACAAGACCCATCGTTGGTAAGGTACTCATCGCGGCAAAAAGAAAGGGCCGGCTCCCATGGGAAAGCCGGCCCCGGATACTGCTCGTCGCAGGCGCTGCATCAGCCGCGCTGGTAGACGATTTCCTTGGTGCCGCCGTCGCAGGTGCCGACTACCTTCTTGTCGGTGACGCTGCCCTTGTCGACGATTTCCAGGGTGTAGGCAGGAACGCCGTTGGCCTTGATCTTCGCATCGATCTCGGCTTTCAGTTCCTCACAGGGCTTGGCGGCGAATGCGCTGCCCGCCACGGCAAACAGGCCGACTGCCAACATCAACTTCTTCATGAACACATTCCCTCGTTGCATGGATGAAGACCCGAACGGGTCAGGCTTGCCAAATGCGGCAAGGTTGAGACGAGCGCGCCGCCCATGGAGGCACGCCGCCCTCATAGCCTGTGCATGATCCGGCGAAGCGGAAAGACACGGCGGCCTTTCCAGGGCGCAGGCGATCGTGGACAGGTTTCCAGGGTGCCATCAGCTATTGGCGATACGGAACCCTACTTTCAGGGTCACCTGATAATGGCCGACGGCGCCGTTCTCGATGTGCCCGCGGGTATCCACCACCTCGAACCATTCCAGATGCTGGATGCTCTTCGCCGCTTCGGCGAGGGCGTTGTTGATGGCGTCCTCGATGCTGGTCTTGGACGAGCCGACCAGTTCGATCTTCTTGTAGGTGTGGTGATTGGACATGAACTCTCTCCCCGGACGATGCCTGGTTCTTCGCGCCCGACGGGCGCCTCTGTTCAATGGACACTAGCCGAGCCGGAAAAGTGCAGCAAATCGCCAGCGCTCAGCCTGCCAACTGCTCCCGCAACCATTGCGCCAGGCGCCCGGCACGCGGATCGTGCAGGCGCGCCGGTACCCACAGGGCCAGGCGCGCATCGGTCTCGATGAAGCCCCAGGGCGCCGCCAGGCGGCCCGCGGCGAGATCGTCGCGGACCAGCGCCTCCGGGGCGATGGCCACGCCGAGGCCCGCCACCGCCGCTTCCAGCAGGTAGTAGAGATGCTCGAACCCCTGGCCATAGTGCAGCGCCTCCGCCGCCAGCCCCTGGCTCGCGGCCCAGGCCGGCCAGGCCTGGGGTCGCGAGGCGGTATGCAGCAGCGGCTCCTGCAACAGCCGCGCGGCGGGCGCCTGGGCCAGGCCGGTTTCCTGCGCCAGGCGCGGGCTGACCACCGGGCCCATGCGCTCGGGCGCCAGTTCGAAGACCTGCATGTCCGCCGGCCAGGGCGGCTCGGCGAACCAGAGCATGGCGTCCAGGCCGGGACGACGCGGATCGAACTCGCCCTCGCTGGTGGACAGTTGCAGGCGCAGGTCGGGGAGGGCACGGTTGAGCTGGTCCAGTCGCGGGATGAACCAGCGCGCCAGCAGGCTGCCGGGTACGCCGAGGACGAACGGGGCCTCGGCGGTCTGCCGGCGCAGCTCGGCACAGACGCCACGCAGTCGCTCGAACGCATCGCCGCAGGCGTCACGCAGGCGAACGCCGGAATCGGTGAGTTTTACGCCGCGCCCATCCTTGCCGAACAGGGCCACCCCGAGATCGTCCTCGAGCAACCGCACCTGCCGGCTCACGGCGCCATGGGTAACGTGCAGTTCCTCGGCCGCCAGGCTGATGCTGTGCAACCGGGCAGCGGCTTCGAAAGCGCGCAGGGCATTCAGGGAAGGGAGGTCGCGGCTCATGGCTATTCGTGAGTTTTCCTGACAGGTTTGAGCAATCTTATCGGTTTCTTTTACCCGGCGGGGGGATTAGATTCTGCCCATACGTCATTTCCTGGAGCCCTCCATGACTTCCTATCGCAACGGCCCCGACGCCAAGGGCCTGTTCGGCCGCTTCGGCGGCCAGTACGTCGCCGAGACCCTGATGCCGCTGATCCTCGACCTCGCCCGCGAGTACGAGAAGGCCAAGGACGACCCGGCGTTCCAGGAGGAACTGGCCTACTTCCAGCGCGACTACGTCGGTCGACCGAGCCCGCTGTACTTCGCCGAGCGCCTGACCGAGCACTGCGGCGGGGCGAAGATCTACCTCAAGCGCGAGGAGCTGAACCATACCGGCGCGCACAAGATCAACAACTGCATCGGCCAGATCCTCCTGGCCCGGCGCATGGGCAAGAAACGCATCATCGCCGAGACCGGCGCCGGCATGCACGGCGTGGCCACCGCCACCGTCGCCGCGCGCTTCGGCCTGCAGTGCGTGATCTACATGGGCACTACCGACATCGACCGGCAGCAGGCCAACGTCTTCCGCATGAAGCTGCTGGGCGCCGAGGTGATCCCGGTGACCGCCGGCACCGGTACCCTGAAGGACGCCATGAACGAGGCGCTGCGCGACTGGGTGACCAACGTCGACAGCACCTTCTACCTGATCGGCACGGTCGCCGGCCCGCATCCGTACCCGGCGATGGTCCGCGATTTCCAGGCGGTGATCGGCAAGGAAACCCGCGAGCAACTGGCCGAGAAGGAAGGGCGCCTGCCCGATTCGCTGGTCGCCTGCATCGGCGGCGGCTCCAACGCCATGGGCCTGTTCCACCCGTTCCTCGACGACGCCGGGGTGCAGATCGTCGGCGTGGAAGCCGCCGGCCACGGCATCGACACCGGCAAGCACGCGGCCAGCCTGAACGGCGGGGTTCCCGGCGTGCTGCACGGCAACCGCACCTTCCTGCTGCAGGACGCGGATGGCCAGATCATCGACGCACACTCCATCTCCGCCGGCCTCGACTATCCCGGCATCGGCCCGGAACACGCCTGGCTGCACGACACCGGCCGCGTCGAGTACACCTCGATCACCGACGACGAAGCCCTGGAGGCCTTCCACACCTGCTGCCGCCTCGAAGGCATCATCCCGGCGCTGGAAAGCTCCCATGCCCTGGCCGAGGTCTTCAAGCGTGCGCCCAGCCTGCCCAAGGAGCACATCATGGTGGTGAACCTGTCCGGTCGCGGCGACAAGGACATGCAGACCGTCATGCACCACATGCAACAGGAGTCGAAAGCATGAGCCGCCTGCAGACCCGCTTCGCCCAGCTCAAGCAGGAAAACCGCGCCGCCCTGGTGACCTTCGTCACCGCCGGCGACCCGGACTACGCGTCTTCCCTGGAAATCCTCAAAGGCCTGCCGGCGGCCGGAGCCGACGTGATCGAACTGGGCATGCCGTTCACCGATCCGATGGCGGACGGCCCGGCCATCCAGTTGGCCAACATCCGCGCCCTCGAAGGCGGCCAGACCCTGGCCAGGACGTTGCAGATGGTCCGCGAATTCCGCAGCGGCGACAGTGAGACGCCCCTGGTGCTGATGGGCTACTTCAACCCGATCCACCACTACGGCGTCGAACGCTTCATCGCCGAGGCGAAGGAGGTGGGAGTGGACGGCCTGATCGTGGTCGACCTGCCGCCGGAGCACAACGAAGACCTCTGCCACCCGGCCCAGGCCGCCGGCCTCGACTTCATCCGCCTGACCACCCCGACCACTGGCGACCAGCGCCTGCCGACGGTGCTCGAAGGCAGTTCCGGGTTCGTCTACTACGTGTCGGTGGCCGGCGTCACCGGCGCCAACGCGGCGACCCTGGAGCACGTCGAGGAAGCAGTGGCGCGCCTGCGCCGGCATACCGACCTGCCGATCGGTATCGGCTTCGGCATCCGCAGCGCCGAACACGCCGCCGCGGTCGCGCGGTTGGCCGACGGCGTGGTGGTCGGCTCGGCGCTGATCGACCGGATCGCCAAGGCCCGCGACAATGCCCAGGCGGTCAAGGATGTCCTCGCCCTGTGCGGCGAGCTGGCCGAAGGCGTGCGCAACGCACGCTGACAGACCCTGACAGCGGCATTCGCCAGGCGCAGGCAACCCGCTGCGCCTGGCCTTGCGTTGCACGCTGCCAGAACCGTGAGGAAAAATTCACGGTCACTTTCAGAAACGTCTTATTGTCCGCCGACTCTGCCGAAGCCTTGAATAGCGCCTCACCCAAATAGCCAACGCATTCAAAGAAGGTTCGCATGAGTAAGGTGCTGATCGTCGATGATCATCCCGCTATCCGCCTGGCCGTGCGCTTGCTGTTCGAGCGCGACGGTTTCACCATCGTCGGCGAGGCCGACAACGGTGCCGAAGCCCTGCAGGTAGCCCGCAAGAAGTCTCCCGACCTGGCCATCCTGGACATCGGCATCCCCAAGATCGACGGTCTCGAAGTGATAGCCCGCCTGAAGTCCCTGAAGCTGGACACCAAGGTCCTGGTCCTGACCCGGCAGAATCCGGCGCAGTTCGCCCCGCGCTGCCTGCAGGCCGGCGCCATGGGCTTCGTCAGCAAAAGGGAAAACCTCTCCGAGCTGCTGCTCGCCGCCAAGGCCGTGCTGGCCGGCTACATCCACTTCCCCACCGGGGCGTTGCGCAGCATCAACCAGCAGAGCCGCGACAACGAGGCCCGCATGCTGGAAAGCCTTTCCGACCGCGAGATGACCGTGCTGCAGTACCTGGCCAACGGCAATACCAACAAGGCCATCGCCCAGCAGCTGTTCCTCAGCGAGAAAACCGTGAGCACCTACAAGTCACGCATCATGCTGAAACTCAACGCCCATTCCCTGGCCGGCCTGATCGATTTCGCCCGCCGCCACGAGCTGATCTGAGGATCCCATGCGAACGTTCGACCTGACCGCCGCCCTGGGCGACCGCGCCAACCAACCGGAGATCAGCCGCCTGCTCGTCGCGCAGCTGATGACCAGCAACAACGAAGACACCCGCAAGCTGCGACGCGCCCAGGAGCGCGAGCAGACCCAGGAACTCAACGAGCTGGCGCACCGCCTGGCGGGCATGGCCTCGCTGATCCACGCCCACGCCGTGGAACGCGCCTGCCACCAACTGGAGATCGCCTGCGGCGAAAGCTCCGTGCGCAAGCTCGCCGATGCCGTCGACGACCTGGTGACGGCACTGGGCGAGCTGCAATGCGAACTGCACGACTGGATGACGATGACCGCGCCTCAAGGCACGGCGAAGTCATAGCGTTGCGGGCCTTCGTCCAGGATCGACAGGTCCAGCGGGCGAATGGCTCCCATCCAGATGGCTCGGTCGCGATGGTCGAGCAGATCGTTGCCGGTGACCGGGTGGATGAACACCACCAGGTCCTGCCGATGGATGGCCAGCCAGGGCACCAGCTCGCCGAACACCTCGGGAGCGAATGCCAGCTGGCAGCTCCAGTCCGGATGCGGCCCTACCGGCCGCTCATGGATCCGCCCCATCTTCAGCGGAAAGCGCCGCGCCGCCTCTTCGCAAAGGGCGCGGGCTCGCTCGATGCTCTGCGCATCGAAATAGACGTGAGCATGGAAGCCCTGGATGCGGGGGGTGGAATACTCGTTCATCGTCACCTCTTCAAGCGCCGCCGGCCTGCAACTCGGCCTGCAGCCAGTCGACGAAACCGTCGACCAGCCGCTGGCGCCGCTTGCGCTCCGGCAATACCGCATAGTACCCGTATCGCGACAGGCAGCTCTCGCCAATGGGCCGGCAAAGCAGCCCCTGTTCGAGCAGGCCGTCGACCAGGTGGCGCCAGCCGATGGCCACGCCCTGGCCGGCGATGGCCGCCTGGATCAGCAAGGTGTAGTTGTCGAAGCTGAGCACCGCCGGAATCGGCTGCCGATCGATGGCCAACGCTTCGAACAATGCCGGCCAGTCGAACCAGCGGGCGTGCTGCGCCGGCTTCAGATGCAGCATCGGCAGGCGCGCCAGGTGCGCCTTGGCCAGCGGCAACTGCAATCCCTCGACCAGGCGCGGGCTACAGACCGGGAACACCTCCTCGCGAAACAGCCGGTGCGCTTCGCCGTGCTTGGAACGACCGTCGCCGAACAGGATCGCCACGTCGATATCGCCGCGCTGGCCGGCCAGGCCGCGCTCGCTGGTCACCAGGCTCACGTCCAGGTGCGGATGGGCCTGGTGGAAGCGCGGAAGGCGCGGCATCAGCCAGTAGGCAGCGAAGGCGTAGTCGGTGGCCACCTGGAGCACCTCGTGGCGCTGGCGCGCGCCCAGCGCGGCGATGCCGGCATCGATCGTCTCGAGGCCGGCGGCCACGTGGCGGAGCAGGAGCTGGCCGGCGTCGGTGAGCACGATGCCTCGATGAACGCGCTGGAACAGAGGGGTCGCCAGCTCCTTCTCCAGGCGTTTGATCTGCTGGCTGACCGCAGGCTGGGTGGTCCCCAGCTCCTCGGCGGCAGCGGTGAAGCTGAGCTGGCGGGCGGCGGACTCGAATACCCGGAGCAGGTCGAGGGACAGCGGCATGAGGCGTTCTCCCATAAGCCAGGCTTATCCAACGCATCCAGCCCCATGCGGTTTACCAGGGATTTCGATGCACTGATGATCGACGCAGCACTATCGCATAACCCAATCGCATGGGATAAGCCGCCCGATGAAGACCTCGCCGAACATCCTGTTCATCATGGCCGACCAGATGGCCGCGCCGCTGCTGCCGCTTCACGATCCGCGCTCGGTGCTGCGCATGCCTCACCTCTCGCGCCTCGCCGAACGGGCCGTGGTGTTCGACTCGGCGTACTGCAACAGCCCGCTCTGCGCGCCGTCGCGCTTCACCCTGGTCAGCGGTCGCTTGCCTACTCGCATCGGCGCCTGGGACAACGCCGCCGACTTCGCCGCCGATACCCCCACCTACGCCCACTACTTGCGCAACCTCGGCTATCGCACGGCGCTGTCGGGCAAGATGCACTTCTGCGGTCCCGACCAGTTGCACGGCTACGAGGAACGCCTGACCAGCGACATCTATCCGGCGGACTATGGCTGGGCGGTGAACTGGGACGAGCCGGAGGTGCGCCCGAGCTGGTACCACAACATGTCCTCGGTTTTGCAGGCCGGTCCCTGCGTGCGCACCAACCAGCTGGACTTCGACGAGGAGGTGGTGTTCAAGGCCCGCCAGTACCTCTACGACCATGTTCGCCAGCACGCCGGCCAGCCATTCTGCCTGACCGTGTCGATGACCCATCCGCACGACCCCTACAGCATCCCGGCGAGCTACTGGAATCTCTACCGCGACGAAGACATCCCGCTGCCGCGCCAGCGCTTCGCCCAGGAGGAGCAGGACCCTCATTCGCAACGCCTGCTGAAGGTCATCGACCTGTGGGACAAGCCGTTGCCCGAGGAGCGCATCCGCGCCGCCCGGCGTGCCTACTTCGGCGCCTGCAGCTACGTCGACGCGCAGATCGGTGCGCTGCTGGCGACCCTGGAGGAATGCGGGCTGGCCGACGACACCATCGTGGTGTTCTCCGGCGACCATGGCGACATGCTCGGCGAGCGCGGCCTCTGGTACAAGATGCACTGGTTCGAGATGGCCGCGCGCGTGCCGCTGCTGGTCCATGCGCCGGCGCGCTTCGCGCCGCGCCGCATCGGCGCTTCGGTATCCACCGTGGACCTGCTGCCGACCCTGGTGGAGCTGGCCGGCGGCCAGGTCGATCCACGCCTGCCGCTGGAAGGCCGCTCGCTGCTGCCGCACCTGCGCGATGGCAGCGGGCATGACGAGGTGATCGGCGAATACACCGCCGAGGGCACCCTCAGCCCGCTGATGATGATCCGCCGCGGCGACTACAAGTTCATCTACTCCGAGCAGGACCCCTGCCTGCTCTACGACCTGCGCAACGACCCGCAGGAGCGCGAGAACCTCGCCGCCAGTCCGGCCCACCGCGGAACGTTCGAGGCGTTCCTCGACGAGGCCCGGCGACGCTGGGACATCCCCGCGATCACCCGCGCCGTACTCGACAGCCAGCGCCGCCGACGCCTTGTGGCCGCCGCGCTAGCGCGAGGGCGGCTGGCCAGCTGGGACCACCAGCCGTGGGTCGACGCCAGCCAGCAGTACATGCGCAACCATATCGACCTGGACGATCTCGAGCGCCGCGCGCGCTTCCCGCAACCCTGAGCACGAGGGCACTTCCATGAACCGGCTTCCCACCTGCCTGCTGGCCGCCACCCTGTTCCTGGGCAGCGCCTCGCTATACGCCGAAGATCCCGCCTGTGCCCGCGTCAGGCTGGCCGATCCAGGCTGGAGCGATATCGCGGTGACCAACGCCACCGCCGCGTTTCTCCTGGAAAGCCTCGGCTACCAGGTGAAGATCGATACCCTGTCGGTGCCGATCATCTATGGCGGCCTGCGCGACGGCCAGGTGGACGCCTTCCTCGGCGGCTGGATGCCCGCGCACCAGGACTATCACGACAAGTTCGTCGCCAGCGGCCAGGTCGAACGCCTCGCTCGCAACCTCGATGGCACCCGCTTCACCCTGGCGGTGCCGCGCTACGTCTGGGACGCCGGCGTACACCGCTTCGAAGACCTCGCCGCGCAAGGGCAACGCTTCAACCACAAGCTGTACGGGATCGGCTCCGGCGCGCCGGCCAATCAGTCGATCCAGAAGATGATCGACGCCAACCAGTTCGGCCTCGGCGACTGGAAGCTGGTGGAGTCCAGCGAGCAGGCGATGCTCGCCGAACTCGGCCGGGCCGAGAAGCGCCAGCGCTGGCTGGTGTTCCTCGGCTGGACGCCGCACCCGATGAACATCCGCCATGACCTGCGCTACCTGGAAGGCGGCGAGCAGTACTTCGGCGACCGCGGCCAGGTCTACACCCTGGCACGCAAGGGCTACGCCGCGCAGTGCCCGAACCCGGCGCGGCTGCTGGCCAACCTGCGCTTCGACCTGGACATGGAGAACCGCCTGATGAGCGACGCGCTGGAAGGCACGGCGACTCCGGCCTCGGCGACCCGCGCCTGGCTCAAGGCCAGCCCGCGGGTGCTCGAGGCCTGGCTGCAAGGGGTGACCAGCCGCGACGGCGGCGACGCCCTGGCCGCGGTTCGCGGCGAGCCATAGCGCCATGTGGACGCGCCTGCTGCCGTTCCTCGCCTGGCTACCGGGGCTACGCCGGGACACACTCAGGCGCGAGGCCTGGGTCGGCCTGAATGGCGCGATCCTGGCACTGCCGCAATCGATGGCCTATGCGCTGATCGCCGGCCTGCCAGCGGAGTACGGCCTGTACGCGGCGATGCTGCCAGTGGCGATCGCCTGCCTGTGGGGCTCGTCGCGCTACCTGGTGAGCGGTCCCACCGCGGCGATCTCGGTGCTGCTGTTCAGTTCGGTGGCCCCCCTGGCGCCGCTGGGCAGCCCGCAATACGTCCAGGCCGTGCTGCTGCTGACCTTTCTCGCCGGCGCCTTCCAGTGGCTGCTCGGCGTCCTGCGCGTCGGGTCGCTGGTCAATTTCGTCTCGCATTCGGTGATGCTCGGCTTCACCCTTGGCGCGGCGCTGCTGATCGTCCTCGGCCAACTGCCCTATCTTCTCGGCCTGGCCGCGAGCGGGGAGGGCGCAGCGCCGGGAAACGGCTGGCGGCTGCTGGCGCGGTTCGCCGAGTTCGATGGCCCATCGCTGCTGGTGGGCGGCTTCAGCTTCGCGCTCAGCCTGCTGGTCAGGCGCCTGCGACCGCGCTGGCCGGCCCTGCTGCTTGGCTTGCTGGGCGGCGCCACGCTGGTCTGGGCGCTACCCGGGACCTTCGCCTCGGTAGCCCATGTGCAGGCCTTATCGAGTGCACTGCCGGGTTGGAATCCGCTGGTCTTCGATCCCCGATCGATCCTCGACCTGCTACCTGCGGCGGTGGCCTGCGGCATGCTCGGGCTGGTCACCAGCCTGTCGATCGCCCGCGCCCTGGCCGCGCGCCAGGGAGACGCGTTCGATGCCAACCAGGAGGTCCGCGCCCAGGGTCTGTCGAACCTGCTCGGGCCTTGGCTGTCGGCGAGCCTGTCGGCGGGTTCCTTCACCCGCTCCGGGCTCAATCTGGAAGCCGGTGCGCGCTCCCCGCTGGCGGGTGCGTTTTCGGCGCTCTGGGTGGCCCTGCTGGCCGTGCTCGGTGCGCGCCTGATCGAGCATGTACCGTTGCCGGCGATGGCCGCAGGCATCCTGCTGATCGCCTGGGGCCTGATCGACCGCCCGGCGCTCCGCGCGCTCTACCGCAGCGGCCGCGCCGAATGCCTGGTGGCCGGCCTAACCGCCCTGGCCACGCTGCTGTTGCCGCTGCAGAACGCCATCTACGCGGGAGTGCTGGCGTCGCTGTTCTTCTACCTGCGGCGCACCTCGACACCACGCGTACTGCGCCAGCGCAACGACGAGGAAGAGGTGCTGCGCATCGAAGGCTCGATCTTCTTCGGCGCCTGCGACTACCTGCAACGCCTCATGCGCCAATGCGACAGGCCACGGCTGGTGCTGGACGCCCGCCAGGTGAACTTCATCGACTTCGCCGGCGCAGTGCTGTTGCAGCAGGAAGCCCGCCGCCTGCACACCGAGGGACGCCGCCTGGTATTGCGCCACGCTCGCCCGCAGGTCCGCGAAGCGCTGGGCCGGCAGGCCGACGAAGGCTGCCGCCTGCACTACGAAGGCTGACGCTCAGGGCGCCGCCGGCGATGTCGGTGCGCTGTCGCCGGGCAGCAGTTGCGGCGATTCCCGCTGCAGCTTGTCGCGCATCATCTCCAACTGTCCAAGGGCGGCGCGAGCCTCGTCGATTTCCTCGGCGCTGCGCTCGCCACCCTGTTCGGCCGCCTCGATCCGCGCGCGGATTTCCGGTATCTGCTGTACGCCGCTGGTGTAGGCCTGTACCAGTTCGCGGGTCTGTCGTTCCTCGAAGGCCTGGTACTGCTTCGGATCGGCCAGCTCCTGAGCCGTCGCGCCCTGGCGTGGTTGCAGGCCGCCGAGCGGCGGGCTGCGCGGGTCGCCCTCGTCGCGCAGCATCTGCATGAACTGGATCGCCTGCTCGCGATCCAGTTCCGCCGCCGGCGGCTCCGCCTCGTACGCCGGTGCCACCGCTTGCGATCGTACCGGCGCCAGCGGCGGCGGACGGTCGTCGACCGCGGGCAGCGCCGCAACCGTCCTGGCTGGCGGCGGAGAAGACGAGGAAGCGGCCATATCGGCGGGCGCCAGCAACACGCCGGCGCAGGCCAGGGCGATCGCCAGCCCGCTGCAGCCGAGGGCAACGCCGAGCCAGCGCTTCACAGGCCTTCCACCCTGGCGCCGGCCAGCAGGTTGCGCAGGCGCGTCTCGAACTGTGCTGCCAGTTGCTCGCGCGCCACCGCCTGGTTCACCTCGAAGCGCACGCTGCGGTCGCCGAGGGGCAACTGGCGATCCTCGCGGCTACGCACCCGGACGATCTCGAACGCGCCGTCGATGCGCATCGGCTGGGAAACCGTATCGGCCTTCTGGATCAGCGCAGTCTTGCGCAGCAGGTCGAGCCGGCCGTCCTGGGGCCGTATCAGGCCTAGGTCGCCGGGCGGGTCGCGGTCCCTGTCGTCGGCCAGGGAATAGCGGCGTACCGCCTCGTCGAAGGCCAGGCCGTTGCGCAACTCGGCGTAGACCTTGTCCGCGCTCGCCTGGTCGGCCAGGCGGATATGCGCCGCCTGCACCTGCGCGACGTTGCGGTAACGCTCCAGGTTGCGCCGATAGTAGGCCTCGGCGTCCTTGTCGCTGACCTTGCCGGCGAGTTCCCGCAGCGCCTCGGACTCATGGTGGAAATCACTGTAGAGGCCGATCTGGTGCAGATAGCGATGGCGCACCAGCTTGTCCCGCACCAGGGTCCTCACACCCTGCCGCTCTGCCGGGCCGAAGCCGTCCCGGGCCAGGCGGTACCAGAGGTAGTCGCGGCGGATGCGGGTCTGGACCTGGCGCGCCAGGTAGGCGAGGTTGCCCTGTTGCAATTCCACCTGGCCCTGGACGTTGTCGCCTTCGTACAGTGATAGCAGGTCGAGGACCTGTGCCGGCTGGCCGGGAAACTGCCAGCCGATCAGCTCGACCCCGGCCGCCTCGCGGCGCTGCGTCTCATCCAGCAGCAGGCTGTTTTCCACCAGGCCGCGGCTCCTCAGCGCCAGCACCTCGCGCAAACGCTCCGCGCTCAGGGCCCGGGGCTGGCGCAGGTATGGCCCGAGGTCTTCGCGGTAGCGCCTGCCGTATACCTGTTCGAGCAGGTTGCCGGCCTCGATCTCCACGCTGGCGTCGAGATCGGCGCGGCTCTGCGCGGTGAGCTGGTCTTCCACCGCGCGCGCCAGCAGGCGGTTTTCCACCAGGCCACGGCGCAACTGCTGCGGGTCGGTGTTGAACTTGACCCGCGACAGGGCCTGCTCGAGCAGGTCGACGCTTTTCCCCGGCAGCACCTCGCCGTCGATCCGCAGATCCTGCGGCGCCTTGGCGGGGACGCCATGGGCGCTCCACGCCAGCAGCCCGAGGGCGACCCCGCACAGTGCGCGACGCCAGCCCCGAGCGCGGTCAGAGAGCAGTCTGTGCATCGAAGCTGTTGGCGCCCTTGGTCAGTACGGTGACGGTCAGGGCGATGGACTCGGGAATCAGCTCCTTCGCCACCCGCAGGCGCGTCTCGTAGCTGGTGTCGTAGAGCGGCTCGGGACGCGCGTAGGCGACCTGGCCGGTCTGGGTGAGCAGGTCGCGGATGCTCTTGCTCGGATCGTAGCGCCCCACCAGGTTGGCCACCGCCGCCGGGTCGTTGAGCTTCTCGCTGGCGTAGTGGTCGTCGACCCAGCCTTCCCAGCTGGAATGGCCGTTGGCCGAGGTGATCCACACATGGTGCGGCTGGGCCACGTCGCCGGTGGCGTGCAGGGCATAGCCGATGGTTTGCAGCGAAGGCGCGGCGCGGAACTGCTCGAACCAGTAGGTGGCGAGGTTGTCGATCGGCTGGAAGGCGGCGGTCTGGAAGTCGCCGTAGTGCTCCTGCCAGTCCGAGCGGGTGCCCTGGCGGTAGTGCGCCTCGGTGGCGTCGAAGTCCTCGCGCTTCAGCTCGCGGTTGTAGAGATAGACCATGGCGTACCAGTCGACGTCGGCGATGCCGCCGTCGACCTTGTGGTAGCGGTAGTCGTAGCCGCCGTGGGGGTTGCCATGGGAGTCGCCGTCGCGGGCCAGGTTGAGGAAGTGCCAGTACGAGGTGTAGTTGACGATGCCCGAAGCCGCGCCCCACAGCGGCGCGTGTTCGTAGCCGACCCACCAGCCACCGAGACGGGTGTCCTTGAAGTCGTCCACGTCGAAGGCCGCCTGGCCGAGGATCTCCCCGGCCTGCGCCTCGCTGCCGGCGGCGCTCACGTAGAACCGGTAGGCCTGACGCATCTCCTCGGTGGCGTAGGAGGAGTTCATGAAGGCCAGGGCGTCCTTGACGATGTTCTTATGGGTCGGTTGCGACCAGGCGTTGGCCTGGCTGGCGATGGCGCAGATGCAGAGACCGGCGGCCAGGCGGGCGAAGGTTTTCATCGGCAGCGCTCGAGAGTGAGTGAAGCCTGAAGTCTTAACCCGGTTTTGTGATTCCTACATGTCAGATGGAAACCGATTTGAGACGTACGTCTCAAATGCTGCCTGACAACTCAGACAGTTGCCAATTGCCGGCGCAGCGTCTCCAACACCGGCGCCGAGGCAGGACGCACGCCACGCCAGAGGAAGAATGCCTCGGCGGCCTGCTCCACCAGCATGCCCAGGCCATCCAGGGTACGCGCCGCACCGCGTTCGGCGGCCCAGCGGTTGAAGGCGGTCGGTTCCTTGGCATACATCATGTCGTAGCAGACGGTACGGCCGGGCTCGATCACGCTCTGCGCCAGCGGCGGCACGTCGCCGGCAAGACTGGCCGAGGTGCCGTTGACGACCAGGTCGAAAGGCCCTTCGACCTCGGCGAAACCGCAGCCGCGCACCGCGCCGAGATCGGCGAACCGCTCGGCCAGATCCACGGCCTTCCGCGCCGTGCGGTTGGCGATCAGCAGCTCCGCCGGGCACTCGCCGAGGAAGGGTTCGAGCACCCCGCGCACCGCACCGCCGGCGCCGAGCAGGAGAACCCGCTTGCCGCGCAGCTCGACCCCGGCGTTCGCCGTCAGGTCCCGCAGCAAGCCCGCGCCGTCGGTGTTGTCGCCGCGCAGGCGACCGTCGGCCAGGCGGATCAGGGTGTTCACCGCCCCGGCCCGGGTGGCCCGCTCGCTCAATTCGTCCACCAGACGATAGGCCTCTTCCTTGAACGGCACGGTGACATTGGCGCCCTTGCCCTGCTCGAAGAAGCGCCGGGCGAACCCGGGGAAATCGTCCAGCGGCGCCAGCTGCGCGTCATAGACCAGCGCCTCGCCGGTCTGCTCGGCGAACAGGCGGTGGATCAGCGGCGACTTGCTGTGGCCGATGGGGTTGCCGAATACGCAATAGCGGTCCATGGGTCGTTCCTTTGCCGGGGTGGGACGGGACGAGCGGACTCGTCCCCTGCGGGCGGGTCAGGGCTGGCCGGCGAGCCAATCGCGGTCGGCGAGGAAATACTCGGTCAGGCGCGCTTCCTCGCTGCCCGGCTCGGGTTTCCAGTCATAGCCCCAGCGCACCTGCGGCGGCAACGACATCAGGATCGATTCGGTACGGCCGCCGGACTGCAGGCCGAACAGGGTGCCACGATCGAAGACCAGGTTGAACTCCACGTAGCGACCGCGACGATAGGCCTGGAACTCTCGCTGCCGTTCATCGAACGGCGTGTGCTTGCGGCGCTGGACGATCGGCAGGTAGGCGTCGATATAGGCGTCGCCGATAGCGCGGATGAAGGCGAAGCAGGTGTCGAAGTCCCACTGGTTGAGGTCGTCGAAGAACAGGCCGCCGATGCCGCGCGGCTCGTTGCGGTGCTTGAGATGGAAGTAGCGGTCGCACCATTCCTTGTAGCGCGGGTAGACGTCCGCGCCGAACGGCGCGCAGGCGTCGCGAGCGACCCGGTGCCAATGCACGCAGTCTTCCTCGTGGGCGTAGTAGGGGGTCAGGTCGAAGCCGCCGCCGAACCACCAGACCGGCTCCTCGCCTTCCTTCTCGGCGCAGAAGAAACGCACGTTGGCATGGGAAGTCGGCACGTGGGGGTTTTCCGGATGGATCACCAGCGACACGCCGAGCGCCTGGAAACCGCGCCCGGCCAGTTCCGGCCGATGGGCGCTGGCCGAGGGCGGCAGGCTATCGCCGAAGACGTGGGAAAAATTCACCCCGCCCTTCTCGATCAATGCGCCATCGCCGATTACCCGCGTCCGTCCGCCGCCACCGGCCGGACGCTCCCAGGCGTCCTCGGCGAAGCGGGCCTTGCCGTCCTCTGCCTCGAGGGCGGCGCAGATGCGGTCTTGCAGGTCGAGCAGGTAGGTTTTGACAGCGGCGATACGGTCGGTCACGGAGTTCACCTTGGAGCGGGGAGGCCGCGCGGGGCGCGGGCTGGCGACGAAACGAGGGCGCAAGCATACCACCCTGGATGGGTAGCCGGCGCTTGACGGCCGTCAAGGGGAAGGCTTGGATGAAGGCCTTTACCCAGGGTCGCCCACCCGGCGCGACCGTCCGAAACCCTGACGAAGCAGGAGTTCCAGCATGGCCAAGCGCATCCAGTTCGCTGCCTACGGCGGCCCCGAAGTCCTCGAATACCGCGACTACCAACCCGCCGAGCCGGGCCCCCGGGAAGTCCGCGTGCGCAATCGCGCCATCGGCCTGAACTTCATCGACACCTACTACCGTAGCGGCCTCTATCCAGCCCCCGGCTTCCCTTCGGGGCTGGGTAGCGAAGGGGCCGGCGAGGTCGAGGCGGTGGGCAGCGAAGTGACCCGTTTCAAGGTCGGCGACCGCGTCGCCTACGCCACCGGCCCGCTGGGCGCCTACAGCGAACTGCATGTGCTGGCGGAGGAGAAGCTGGTCCACCTGCCCGACGGCATCGACTTCGAACAGGCCGCCGCGGTGATGCTCAAGGGGCTCACCACCCAATACCTGCTGCGCCAGACCTACGAACTGCGGGGCGGCGAAACCATTCTCTTCCATGCCGCCGCGGGCGGCGTGGGCCTGTTCGCCTGCCAATGGGCCAAGGCCCTTGGAGTGCAACTGATCGGCACCGTCAGCTCGCCGGAAAAGGCGCGCCTGGCCAGGCAGCACGGTGCCTGGGAGACCATCGACTACAGCCACGAGAACGTGGCGTGGCGGGTGCTCGAACTGACCGACGGGAAGAAGTGCCCGGTGGTCTACGACTCGGTGGGCAAGGATACCTGGGAAACCTCGCTGGACTGCGTGGCGCCGCGCGGCTTGCTGGTCAGCTTCGGCAACGCCTCGGGGCCGGTGACCGGGGTCAACCTCGGCATCCTCTCGCAGAAGGGTTCGCTGTACGTGACCCGGCCGACCCTGGGCAGCTACGCCGATACCCCGGAAAAACTCCAGGCGATGGCCGACGAGCTGTTCGGCCTGATCGAGCGCGGCGACATCCGCATCGAGATCAACCAGCGCTTCGCCCTGGCCGAAGCAGCCAGGGCGCATACCGAACTGGCCGCACGGCGAACCACGGGCTCGACCGTACTGTTGCCCTGAAGCGCGTACTCAGGCCGGGCGGATGACCTGTCCGGTCACCAGGTCGCGGATCAGGCTGGGGTTGCGGCGCCCGCCAAGGGCGCCGCCGAGGATAGCGTCCAGCTCGTCGTGGAAGTATTGCTCCACCCGCAGCCGCGTGCGCGCCGCCGGGCGCCCGGCCGGATTGGCCGAGGTGGAGATCAGCGGACCGGTGAGATGGCACAGTTCCTGTACCAGGGGATGGTCGGTGACCCGCACGGCGACGCTGTCGTGGACGCCGGTGACCCACTCCGGCAGGCGCTCCTGGTGCGGCACCAGCCAGGTGTTCGGCCCCGGCCAGGTACCGGCCAGGCGGTCCAGCCAGACGTCCGGCAGGTCTTCGAGAAGGAAGTCGAGCTGGTGGATGTTCGCCGCCACCACGATCAGGCCCTTTTCCACCGGCCGCGCCTTCAGCGCCAGCAGGCGATACACCGCATCCTCGTTCCACGGGTCGCAGCCGAGCCCCCATACCGCCTCGGTGGGATAGGCGATCACGCCGCCCTCGCGGACGACCCGGGCGGCGCATTGCGCACGAAAGCTGCTGATCATCGACTCACTCCAGCGGACAGGGTGCGCGAAGTGTACGGTTTCAGCCGGAGCGATGCACCCAGGTGCCGGCCTCGCAGGCGACCCGGCCGTCGAGTTCCAGTTCGCTGAGCGTCGCCAGCACGTCGGGCAGCGTCATGCCGCTGGCGGCGGCCAGGCCTTCGCTGGTGTAGGGCGCGGCGCGCAGCAGCGCCAGCAAAGGGTGGGGCAGGGGTTGCGCCGGCGCTTCCGCTGGCTCCGCCTGCGCCCAGCCGCGCAGTGCTTCGAGCACGTGCCCGACGCTTTCCACCAGCAGCGCGCCATCGCGAATCAGCTGGTGGCAGCCACGTGCGCCGGGGTGGTGGATGGAGCCCGGGATGGCGTATACCTCGCGACCCTGTTCCGCCGCCAGCCGCGCGGTGATCAGCGAGCCGCTGGCGGGACTTGCCTCGACCACCAGCACACCCAGCGAGAGTCCGCTGATGATGCGGTTGCGCCGGGGAAAGTTTGCCGGCAGCGGCGGGCTGTCCAGCGGCAGTTCCGAAACCAGCGCGCCGCCACCCTCGACGATGCGCCGCGCCAGCGCCTCGTGGCGGCGCGGATAGAGCCTGCGCAGGCCGGTGCCGAGGACTGCCACGGTCACGCCGCCAACCTCCAGCGCGCCCTCGTGGGCGGCGCCATCGATGCCCAGGGCCAGCCCGCTGGTGATGGCGAAGCCGCCCTGCGCCAGGCTGCGCGCAAAGCTCCGGGCGGTGCCCAGCCCGGCGGGGCTGGCGCGGCGGCTGCCGACCATCGCCAGTTGCGGCCGTTCCAGAGTCTCCGGAGCGCCTTCGACGTACAGCAGCGGCGGGGCATCGGCGACTTCGGCGAGCAGTGCCGGGTATCCCGGGTCGTCCCACATCAGCAGGTGCCTGCGCGGACCTTCCAGCCAGCGCAGGGCTTCACCCGCCGCTTCCCGCACCGCCGGGCTGCGCCGCGCGGCAGCGGCCTCGGCAGGCACTCCCAGGGTGCGCCAGGCGCCGGCTGGCGCGGCAAGCGCGGAAGAGGCCGAACCGAAGGCCTCGATCAAGCGCTGGAAGCGCATGGGCCCCAGTTCGGGCAGGCCATGCAGGCGCAGCCGTGCTTCCAGTTCGGCTGGAGAATGGTTCTTCATCGCGACTCATCCATAGCAGGCAGGTCCATCGCTGACAGGAAGAGGGGAAGGGTCCGGCTTCCATCCTGGAAACCGTCGTATGAAATTTCCTTCCCCCAGAAACGCGAAACCCCCGCCGAGGCGGGGGTTTCGAGTCAGGGATTCTGCACCCTGTCGGTTACCGAGAGCGGCCTGCTGGCCATCAGAACCAGGGCGTAGCTCAGCTTCTTGTAGGTACGGAACACCATCAGCAGGCCGGCGCGTTCGTCGGGAATCTTCACCGACTCACCGGTAACGCGGTCGCGCACCGTCTCGCCGACCTTGTAGATCGCCAGCACGTTGCCCTCGGCCAGCCCGTCGCGCTGGCCACGGTTCAGGGTGACCACGTCGAACTGGCCGATCTGGGTCACGCCGCGCGGTACGTCGATGATTTCGCCCTTCACCTCGCGGCTCGGCTCGCCGGGCATGAAGGTGGAATTCACCGCACGCTCCTCGGTGGGGAACAGGCGGTCGCCCAGGCGCACTTCCTGGGTGGTGCGGGTCAGCGCCAGGGTCGCGACGTCGCCTTCGGTGGCCACCACCTCGCCGCCGCCGATGTCGTCGGCGTTGATGCCGAGGACTTCCTTGGTCTTCGGATCGATGTAGACCTTGCCCTGGCGGAAGATGCCATAGGCCGGCTGGCCGTCGGCGAACTTGCCGCGGGCGTAGATGCGGTCGCCGGTGCCGCTGACGATCCGCTCGGCGTTGCCGGCGACGATGTACGGCGCACTGGTGAAGGTCTTCTCGTCATCGACGATGCGGTTGGCCAGCAGGAAGCTGTTGATCTTGTCCAGCGGGATGGTCGGGATAGCCTCGGCGATCGGCGTGCTGCGGATCTTCGGCGACAGCTTGATGGTCCCGCGCGATTCGCCACGGTTCAGCACCAGGCGCGGCTGGCCATCGACGTAAACCAGGCTGAGGGTGTCGCCGGGGTAGATCAGGTGGGGATTCTGGATCTGCGGGTTGGCGTGCCAGAGTTCCGGCCACTTCCATGGCTGGCGGAGGAATTTCCCCGAGATGTCCCACAGGGTATCGCCCCTGACCACCGTGTAGCGGTCCGGATGCCCTTCCCTGAGGTCGACCTGGGCCTGCGCCAGACCGCTCGCGGCAAGGAGCAGAAGGGCGACTAGTGATTTCCTCATGCAGTGAATCCCTTTATCATGTCGACATACGCGAAACGCCCGAAGCCCGCGAGAAACGCGGTCTGAAGCCGTTTTCAAGCTGCGCGCCATCTTAGCAGCGGATTTTCAATCGATTCCACAAGTGCATCACAAACGCATATGGCCATCCTGAACATTCTCGAATTCCCCGATCCGCGCCTGCGGACCATCGCCAAACCGGTGGAGGTGGTCGACGACGCGGTGCGCCAGCTGATCGACGACATGTTCGAAACCATGTACGAAGCCCCGGGCATCGGCCTCGCCGCGACCCAGGTGAACGTGCACAAGCGCATCGTGGTCATGGACCTCAGCGAAGACAAGTCCGAGCCGAGGGTATTCATCAACCCCGAGTTCGAACCGCTGACCGAGGAAATGGACCAGTACCAGGAAGGCTGCCTGTCGGTACCCGGCTTCTACGAGAACGTGGACCGACCGCAGAAGGTCCGGATCAAGGCCCTCGACCGCGACGGCAACCCCTTCGAGGAAGTCGCCGAAGGCCTGCTGGCGGTATGCATCCAGCACGAATGCGACCACCTCAACGGCAAGCTGTTCGTCGACTACCTGTCCACCCTCAAGCGCGACCGCATCCGCAAGAAGCTGGAAAAGCAGCATCGACAGCAGGCGTGACCCCATCCCCCAAAGGCTTGCCCCGGCAAGCCTTTTTCTTTTAGCGAGCCCCGCATGAGCCAAGCATTGCGCATCGTCTTCGCCGGAACCCCGGAATTCGCCGCCGAGCATCTCAAGGCCCTGCTCGACACCCCACATCGGATCGTCGCCGTCTACACCCAGCCCGACCGGCCGGCCGGCCGCGGGCAGAAACTGATGCCCAGCGCGGTGAAGAGCCTGGTCCTGGAGCATGGCCTACCGGTCATGCAGCCGCAGAGCCTGCGCAATGCTGAGGCCCAGGCGGAGCTGGCGGCGCTGCGCGCGGACCTGATGGTGGTGGTCGCCTATGGCCTGATCCTGCCCCAGGCGGTACTCGATATCCCGCGCCTGGGCTGCATCAACAGCCACGCCTCGCTGCTGCCGCGCTGGCGCGGCGCGGCGCCGATCCAGCGCGCGGTGGAAGCCGGCGACGCGGAGAGCGGCGTCACCGTGATGCAGATGGAAGCAGGGCTCGACACCGGCCCGATGCTGCTCAAGGTGAGCACGCCGATTTCCGCCGCGGACACCGGCGGCAGCCTGCACGACCGGCTCGCCGCGCTCGGCCCGAAAGCGGTGGTCGAAGCCATCGCCGGCCTGGCCGCCGGCACCCTGCATGGCGAGGTCCAGGACGACGCCCTGGCCACCTACGCGCACAAGCTGAACAAGGACGAGGCACGCCTCGACTGGAGCCGTCCGGCCGTCGAACTGGAGCGCCAGGTCCGCGCCTTCACCCCCTGGCCGGTCTGCCACACCAGCCTCGCCGATGCGCCGCTGAAAGTCCTCGGTGCCAGCCTGGGGCAGGGCAGCGGGGCGCCCGGAACCATCCTTGAGGCCAGCCGCGACGGCCTGCTGGTCGCCTGCGGCGAAGGCGCCCTGCGCCTGACCCGCCTGCAAGTGCCGGGCGGCAAGCCACTGGCCTTCGCCGACCTCTACAACAGCCGTCGCGAGCAATTCGCCACCGGCCAGGTGCTCGGCCAATGAACCCGCGTCTCGCCGCCTGCCAGGCACTGGCCGCGGTGCTCGCCGGACGCGCCTCGCTGTCTGGCGCGTTGCCGCCGCAACTGGACAAGGTCGCCCCGCGCGATCGCGGCCTGACCCAGGAGCTGGCCTTCGGCGCGGCGCGCTGGCAACCGCGCCTGCAGGCCCTGGCCGCGCGCCTGTTGCAGAAGCCGTTCAAGGCCGCCGACACCGATATCCACGCCCTGCTGCTGATCGGCCTCTACCAGTTGCTCTACACGCGGATTCCGCCGCACGCCGCGATCGGCGAAACCGTCGGCTGCGCCGACAAGCTGAAGAAGGGCTGGGCCAAGGGCGTGCTCAACGCCGTGCTGCGCCGCGCGCAGCGCGAAGGCGAGACGCTGCTGGCCGAGGTCGACCGCGATCCCTCGGCGCGCCTGGGCCATCCGCGCTGGCTGCTGAAAGCGCTCAAGCAGGCCTGGCCGGAGCAACTCGACACGCTCTGCGCGGCGAACAACGCACACCCGCCGATGACCTTGCGGGTCAATCGGCACCACGGCGAGCGCGATGCCTACCTGGCCGAACTCGCCGAAGCCGGGATCGAGGCCCGCGCCTGCGACTACAGCCGCGACGGCATCCAGCTCGCCGCGCCGCGCGACGTACGCGAACTACCGGGCTTCGCGGAGGGCCGCGTCAGCGTCCAGGACGAAGCCGCGCAACTGGCCGCCGAGCTGCTCGAAAGCGCGCCCGGCCAGCGTGTCCTCGACGCCTGCTGTGCGCCTGGCGGCAAGACCTGCCACCTGCTGGAAACCCAGCCGGGACTGGCCGAAGTGGTCGCCGTCGACCTCGAGGAGAGCCGCCTGGTAAGGGTTCGGGAAAACCTCCAGCGGCTCGGCCTGCAAGCCAGCCTGGTCGCCGCCGACGCCAGGGCCACCGGGGAGTGGTGGGACGGCAAGCCGTTCCAGCGCATCCTCCTCGACGCGCCGTGCTCGGCCACCGGGGTGATCCGCCGCCACCCGGACATCAAGCTGGCGCGCAAGCCGGAAGACATCGCCGCCCTGGCGCACCTGCAAGGTGAATTGCTCGACGCGCTGTGGCCTACCCTGGAAGTCGGCGGCGTGCTGCTCTATGCCACCTGTTCGGTGATGCCGGCAGAAAACAGCGACAGCATCGCCGCCTTCCTCGCCCGTACACCCGGCGCCCGCGAACTGGACCTTCCCGGCCCCTGGGGCATGAAACAGCCCCACGGCCGCCAGTTGTTGCCGCAGGTGGAAGGCCACGATGGCTTCTACTATGCCAAGCTGATCAAGATATCCGCCCGTTGATCGAAACCTGACGAGCCGTTCCTGCCATGAAAATCATCATCCTAGGTGCCGGCCAGGTCGGCGGCACACTGGCCGAGCACCTGGCCAGCGAAGCCAACGACATCACCGTGGTCGACACCGACGGCGACCGCCTACGCGACCTCGGCGACCGCCTCGACATCCGCACCGTGCAAGGCAAGGCCTCGTTCCCCACGGTGCTGCGCCAGGCCGGCGCCGACGACGCCGACATGCTGGTGGCGGTGACCAATAGCGACGAGACCAACATGGTCGCCTGCCAGGTCGCCTACACCCTGTTCAACACCCCGACCAAGATCGCCCGCGTCCGCGAGCCGGCCTACCTGACCCGTACCGGCCTGTTCGACAACGAGGCGATCCCGGTGGACGTGCTGATCAGTCCGGAGCAGGTGGTCACCAACTACATCAAGCGCCTGATCGAACATCCCGGCGCGTTGCAGGTGATCGACTTCGCCGAAGGCAAGGCGCAACTGGTCGGGATCAAGGCCTACTACGGCGGCCCTCTGGTAGGGCAGGAGCTGCGCCAGTTGCGCGAGCACATGCCGAACGTGGATACCCGCGTCGCCGCGATCTACCGCCGCAACCGGCCGATCATTCCCCAGGGCGACACGGTGATCGAGGCCGACGACGAAGTCTTCTTCATCGCCGCCAAGGCCCATATCCGCGCGGTAATGGGCGAGATGCGCAGGCTCGACGACAGCTACAAGCGGATCATCATCGCCGGCGGCGGCAATGTCGGCGAGCGCCTGGCCGAGGCCATCGAGAGCCGCTACCAGGTGAAGATCATCGAGCGCAGCCCGCTGCGCTGCCGGCACCTCTCGGATACCCTGGACAGCACCATCGTGCTCAACGGCAGCGCTTCCGACCGCGACCTGCTGCTGGAGGAGAACATCGGCGAGACCGACGTGTTCCTCGCCCTGACCAACGACGACGAGGCCAACATCATGTCCTCGCTGCTGGCCAAGCGGCTCGGCGCGAGCAAGGTGATGACCCTGATCAACAACCCGGCCTATGTCGACCTGGTGCAAGGCGGCGAGATCGACATCGCCATCAGCCCGCAACTGGCGACCATCGGCACCCTGTTGGCCCACGTTCGCCGCGGCGACATCGAGAGCGTACACTCGCTGCGCCGCGGCGCAGCCGAAGCGATCGAGGTGGTGGCCCATGGCGACGCCAAGTCGAGCAAGGTGATCGGTCGCTCGATCAACGAGATCAAGCTGCCGCCGGGCACCACCATCGGCGCGCTGGTGCGCGACGAGGAAGTGCTGATCGCCCACGGCGACACCCACATCGAGAGCGGCGACCACGTGCTGCTGTTCCTGGTCGACAAGAAATACATCCGCGACGTCGAACGACTGTTCCAGGCCGGCCTGACGTTCTTCTGAGGCACGCCCTATCGCGAACGGCGATAGGGCTTCGGCCTACGAACACGAAGGGGCCGCGTGCCTTCTTCGCAACGGCCGAAGCCCCTGTTCCGTGCAAAGCCTGGCCGGAGCCGGGCACAATGGCCGACATCGTTGGAAGAGGGCAGGGTGATGATCGAAGGTCTGGAAAAGATGCTGGCCAAAGGCGTAGACAATGCGCTGCTGCGCTTCGGCCTAGGCAAGGGCTACCTGGACGCGGGCGACGCCGAACGCGCGACGGAACACCTCCAGCGTTGCGTAGAGCAGGACCCGAAGTATTCCGCTGGCTGGAAACTGCTGGGTAAGGCGCGCCAGGCTGCCGGCGATCTCGCGGGCGCCCGGCAGGCCTGGGAGCAAGGCCTGGCAGCTGCCGCGACGCATGGCGACAAGCAGGCCGAAAAGGAAATGACGGTGTTCCTGCGCAAGCTCGACAGGGCGAGAACCTGAGCGTCCGGCCGAGGCTCGCGCTTCCCCGGCCAGGACGGAGTACAGCGCGTTCTCTCCACCCGTAGGCCGGAGTCCCGGCAGACGGGTCGGGCGTCCTCATCGAGCGCTGGCAGAACGGTTCGAGCACGCCCCGACGACACTTTTACAAAGACCTGTTCCACACATTCGTAGGCAACTTCTGTCAACGATGTAGCCTGCATCCCGAACGCCCAACCCCCCTTGAGCGACCGCTGCCGGCCCTCTAGCTTCGACTCATCGCTTCGGTCCAAGCCCGAACGCGACACCTGACTTCAACTACTTTTCCGGAGCCAACATGTCGAAGCACGAGCGTTCAGTCCCGTCCTATGTCGAATACCCATACGAGCAAGCGATTCTCTACGTTCACCGGAACGCCTCCGCCAATGAGATGCTCGAATCCGTACAGGAGCGCCTCAGGGCTCTCCTCGGCCTCCTCCATGCCTTGGAAAGGATCGAAGTGCGGACAGGGCAGGGCGTTCCCATTCAGCGCGTGGCGCACATCCTGGTCACGCTCGGCGGCGATGCCCTGACGCTGCTCACGGCCGCGCACCGGGCTACCACCTCCTAACGAAGAAGGGCGCAACGTTCACGGCCGTTGCGCCCTTCCTCCAGACTGCCTCGATGAGCCTCAAGCGTTGCTCTGCGGCCGCCCCGGCAGCATCTTCAGGATGCCGTTGAGTAGCATGCCGTAGAGCGGCACGAACAGCAGAAGGCTGATGCTCAGCTTCACTCCGTAGTCCACCGTGGCGATTTCCACCCAGTGCTGCGCCATGAACGGATTGTCGCTGCGCCAGAACGCCACGAAGAAGAAGGTGAAGGTGTCCAGCAGGTTGCCGAGGATGGTCGAGGCGACTGGCGCGGTCCACCAGTGCCGGGAACGACGGAGGCGGTCGAATACCTGGATGTCGAGGATCTGCCCGAGCACATAGGCGAGGAAGCTTGCCAGGGATATCCGTGCGACGAAGGTGTTGAACTCCAGCAGCGCGGAGAAACCACGGAACGCCGCTTCCTGGAACAACACCGAGACCCCGTAGGAGGCGATCAACGCCGGGATCATGACCCGGGCGATGACCAGCCGGGCAGGGCCCTTGCCCAGCAAGCGCACGGTGAGGTCGGTAGCCAGGAAGATGAACGGAAAGCTGAAGGCGCCCCAGGTGGTGTGCCAGCCAAACAGGGTGATCGGCAACTGCACCAGGTAGTTGCTGGCGATGATGATGAAGATGTGGAAGGCGATCAGGCCGGCCAGGGTGCCGCGCCAGGCCGCCGGAGAAGAAGCTGACATGTACTGTCCTTTTTGCGCGATGGGGTGAGGGAACCCATGCCCGGCACCATGCCGAGCGGCGCGCATTCTAGCCGATAACCGGCAGCGGTTTCGCCCACTCTGTGATCAGTGGCTCATGCCTGGGGTTCCACGTGGAACATCACCGTTCAGGCTTCGCTGAGAAAGCGCAGGCCGACGCCTTCCGCATCGACTCGCACGACTTCCATCTGCAGGATCGGCGCGTCGATCGGCAGATCCTGTACCTGGCCAGTAACGACACTGCCTGTTGGGAGCTGGGTCAGATCCGGGTGTTTGACATAGACCCCGGTGTCGGAGAGGTCGCGGGTCTGCGCCATCAGCTCGCCAAATAACGGGTGACTGATACGGATTCGGCACTTGAGCGGGGTTCGTGGGTATTGTCGTTGATTATCCATCGAGTCCCTCGGGACCTGCGGAGGAGGCGGCAGAGCTGAGCATAGTACCCGGATATGAAAAAGGCGTCTTCCGACGCCCTTTCCTCAGTACCATTTTTTCTCGCCATCCGGGCGGTTCTTGAAGCGCTTCATGCTCCACATGTACTGGCTGGGATAGGCTCGTACATACTTCGCCAACTCGCGGCTCATGGCTGCTACAGACACTTCCAGGTCCTTGTCGTACATGTCCGCCGGAGCCGCTTCGAGGATCACCTTGTAACCGCTACCATCGGGCAGGCGCACCGCATGGAAGAACACTCCACGCGCCTTGCCGCGTGAAAGCAACTGCGGGACGAACTTGCTGATCAATGCAGTGGTGCCCAGGTAGGGCACGAAGAGCCCAGCGGTACGCGCGGGCTCGGGGTCGGCGGGAATCCCTACGCAACCGCCTTTCTTCACTTCCTTGATGACGCTGAGGATACCCTCCGGAGTGGAAGGTGCGACGCGGTTGCCCAATTGCACGCGTTGCTTCTTCAGCAATTCGTCGACTGCCTTCAGCTTGGGCGGACGATAGAAGATGATCGGCTTGGCGTAGGAGCAATAGAAGTGGTTGAGTACTTCCCAGTTTCCCAGGTGACTGGTAATGCCGACCAGGCCATCGCCGGAAGCCAGCGCTTCCTCCAGCACTTCCATGCCTTCGACCTCGCGGATGTACCTCAGCGACTTTTCAGGCGCCCAGATCCAGGCACAGGCACTTTCGGTGAGGGTACGGCCAATATCCATCAGGCTTTGTCCGACCAGCTTTTCCAGTTCGGTTTCGGACAACTCGGGGAAGCACTTGGACAGGTTGATCCGCACTACCTCGCGGGATCGATTCGGCAATTTCCACATCAGCCAGCCTATGCCGGCCCCGACGCCTTGCACGGCACGCCAGGGCAATAGCGCGAACAGGCGTAGGGCCCCCACCACCAGGGCACCTTTGAATTTCTCCACGAAACACTCCTCGCTCGACTCGAACGCGCATTGTACGCCAGGAAGAAGGGCGAGGGCGGCAGCCAAGGAAGCGGGGCGACCAGCTATGCTGCGCGCCGATGTTCCACGTGGAACATCCGAACGCATCCATCAGGGAGCGCCCGGCTAGCCGACGAGTTGGGCGTAACGGTCGCAGTCCTGGGTATGGTCCATGACCATGCCGCTGGCCTGCATGAAGGCGTAGCAGATGGTCGGCCCGACGAAGTTGAAGCCGGCCTTGCGCAGCGCCTTGCTCATGGCCTCGGCTTCCGGGGTAATCGCCGGCACCTCGGCACGACCAGCGAAATGGTTGATCTTCGGCTGGCCGCCGACGAAGGACCAGAGGAACCCAGCCGGGTCATCCAGCTCCAGCCAGGCCTGGGCGTTCTGCCGCGCAGCGTTGAGCTTGGCCCGATTGCGAATGATGCCGGGGTCGAGCATCAGTTCGTCGATCTCCGCGTCGCTCATCTGTGCCACCCGCTGCACGTCGAAGCCGAACAGCACCTCGCGGTAGCGCTCGCGCTTCTTCAGCACGGTGATCCAGGACAACCCGGCCTGGAAGCCCTCCAGCAGCAGAAGTTCGAACAGCGCGTCGGGATCGCGCTGCGGCACACCCCACTCCTCATCGTGGTAGGCCATGTAGAGGGGATCGTCGTTGCACCAGAAGCAGCGTGGCATAAGGCTTTCCGTGGTTTTCCAGGGATCGGGGGGACGGGCGAGGCGGCGCGGGAATCGGGTATACTTCCGCGTTTTGTATCGAAGCCTCAGCACAGGTGAATTTCGTGAGCCAGACTACGCCCGCCGTGCGCACCTTCCAAGACCTGATTCTCGCCCTGCAGAACTACTGGGCCGAGCAGGGCTGCGTGGTGCTGCAGCCCTACGACATGGAAGTGGGCGCCGGCACCTTCCACACCGCCACCTTCCTCCGCGCCATCGGCCCGGAGACCTGGAACGCCGCCTACGTCCAGCCGAGCCGCCGCCCCACCGACGGCCGCTACGGCGAGAACCCCAACCGCCTGCAGCACTACTACCAGTTTCAGGTGGTCCTGAAGCCGAACCCGGAGAACTTCCAGGAGCTGTACCTCGGCTCGCTGAAAGCCATCGGCATCGACCCGCTGGTCCACGACATCCGCTTCGTCGAGGACAACTGGGAGTCGCCGACCCTCGGCGCCTGGGGCCTGGGTTGGGAAATCTGGCTGAACGGCATGGAAGTCACCCAGTTCACCTACTTCCAGCAGGTCGGCGGCATCGAGTGCTATCCGGTCACCGGCGAGATCACCTACGGCCTGGAGCGCCTGGCCATGTACCTGCAGGGCGTGGACTCGGTCTACGACCTGGTCTGGACCGACGGCCCGTTCGGCAAGGTCACCTATGGCGACGTGTTCCACCAGAACGAGGTGGAGCAATCCACTTTCAACTTCGAGCACGCCAACGTGCCGAAGCTGTTCGAACTGTTCGACTTCTACGAAAGCGAAGCCAACCGCCTGATCGCGCTGGAGCTGCCGTTGCCGACCTACGAGATGGTCCTCAAGGCTTCGCATACCTTCAACCTGCTGGATGCGCGGCGCGCCATCTCGGTCACCGAGCGCCAGCGCTACATCCTTCGCGTGCGTACCCTGGCCCGCGCCGTGGCGCAGAGCTACCTGCAGGCCCGCGCGCGCCTCGGCTTCCCCATGGCCACCCCCGAATTGCGTGACGAAGTACTGGCCAAGCTGAAGGAGGCCGAATGATGAGCGCCAAGGATTTCCTGGTCGAACTGGGCACCGAAGAGCTGCCGCCAAAAGCCCTCAACAGCCTCGGCGAAGCCTTCCTCAGCGGTATCGAGAAGGGCCTCAAGGCTGCCGGTCTGAGCTATGCCGCTGCGCGTTTCTATGCGGCGCCGCGCCGTCTCGCCGTGCTGGTCGAGCAACTCGCCGTGCAGCAGCCCGACCGTACCGTCAACCTAGACGGTCCGCCGCTACAGGCCGCCTTCGGCGCCAGCGGTAACCCGACCCAGGCCGCCCTGGGCTTCGCCAAGAAGTGCGGCGTGGATCTACAGCAGATCGACAAGAGCGGTCCGAAGCTGCGCTTCAGCCAGACCATCGCCGGCCAACCGGCCGCCGGCCTACTGCCGGGCATCGTCGAGGCCTCGTTGAACGAACTGCCGATTCCCAAGCGGATGCGCTGGGCAGCTCGCCGCGAGGAGTTCGTGCGTCCGACCCAATGGCTGGTGATGCTGTTCGGCGACGACGTGGTCGAGTGCGAGATCCTCGCCCAGAAAGCCGGGCGCGAATCCCGGGGCCACCGCTTCCACAATCCGGACAATGTGCGTATTTCCAGCCCGGCAGCGTATCTGGAAGACCTGCGCGGCGCTCATGTGCTGGCCGATTTCGCCGAGCGCCGCGAGCTGATCGCCAAGCGCGTAGCCGAACTGGCCGCAGAGCAACAGGGCAGCGCCATCGTGCCGCCGAGCCTGCTCGACGAAGTGACTGCACTGGTCGAGTGGCCGGTGCCGCTGGTCTGCTCCTTCGAGGAGCGCTTCCTCGAGGTCCCGCAGGAAGCCCTGATCACCACCATGCAGGACAACCAGAAATACTTCTGCCTGCTGGACGCCAACGGCAAGCTGCTGCCGCGCTTCATCACCGTCGCCAACGTCGAGAGCAAGGCGCCGGAGAACATCGTCAGCGGTAACGAGAAGGTGGTTCGCCCGCGCCTCACCGACGCCGAGTTCTTCTTCAAGCAGGACAAGAAGCAGCCGCTCGAAAGCTTCAATGAGCGCCTGCGCAACGTAGTGTTCCAGGCCCAGCTCGGCACCGTGTTCGAGAAGGCCCAGCGCGTCTCCGGCCTGGCCGCCTACATCGCCGAACGTATAGGCGGCAATGCGCAGAACGCCGCGCGCGCCGGCATCCTGTCCAAGTGTGACCTGGCGACCGAGATGGTCGGCGAGTTCCCCGAAATGCAGGGCATCGCCGGCTACTACTACGCCACCCACGGCGGCGAAGCGGAAGACGTCGCCCTGGCCCTCAACGAGCAGTACATGCCGCGCGGCGCCGGCGCCGAGCTACCCTCGACCCTGACCGGCGCCGCCGTGGCGGTGGCCGACAAGCTCGATACCTTGGTCGGTATCTTCGGCATCGGCATGCTTCCCACCGGCAGCAAGGACCCCTACGCGCTGCGCCGCGCTGCGCTGGGCGTGCTGCGCATCCTCATCGAGAAGCAGCTCGACCTGGACCTGGTAGCCGCGGTCAACGCCGCCGTCGAGCAATACGGCGACAAGGTCAAGGCCGCCGGCCTGGCCGAGCAGGTGCTGGACTTCGTGTTCGACCGCCTGCGCGCGCGCTACGAGGACGAAGGCGTGGACGTGGCCGTGTACCAGTCGGTGCGCGCGCTCAAGCCAAGCTCGCCGCTGGACTTCGACCAGCGCGTACAGGCCGTCCAGGCCTTCCGCCAGTTGCCTGAAGCCGAGGCCCTGGCCGCGGCGAACAAACGGGTGTCGAATATTCTCGCCAAGTCCGAGGACGAGGTTCCGCCGAACGTGGATGCCAGCCTGCTGGTGGAAGCCGCCGAGAAGGCCCTGGGCAGCGCCGTGGCGTACGCCGAGAGCGAAGTCGCGCCGCTGGCAGCGGCACGCGACTATCGCGCCGCGCTGGCCCGCCTGGCGGCCTTGCGCGAGCCGGTGGATACGTTCTTCGCCGATGTGATGGTCAATGTCGACGACGCGGCGGTGCGCGCCAACCGCTATGCGCTGCTGGCCAAGCTGCGCGGGTCGTTCCTCGGGGTGGCGGACATCTCGCTGCTCGGCTGAGCCAGTCCCGCCTCGAAGAAAAGGCCCGGCGTCCTCGCGACACCGGGCCTTTTTCACTACAGGACCTTCAGATACTCCAGCAGCGCGCGCTTCTCCTCGGCCGACAGGCTGGTGCCGTACTCATGGCCGCAGCGGCTGTTGCCGGAATCACGCTGCTCGCAGCCGGTGGTCTTCAGCACATAGCTGCCGAATTGGGTCTGCTGGGCGGCGAGGCCGACCTTGTCCACGTCGTAGGCCGAGCCCACCGGGAAGGATTCCACCCGCTCCGCGGCCGGCTTCAGCAACTCTTCCAGGGTCGGCACCGAGCCGTTGTGCAGGTACGGCGCCGCCGCCCAGATCCCCTGCAGGACCCGCGACTCGTAGGGGTAGGGGTCGGCCTGGGTACGCACCGGCTTCTGGAAGGCGGTCAGCAGTTGCCGGGTTTCGTCGGTCATCACGCTTTCCGGCTTGACCGCCGCCGCCTTGGCATCGTGCTTCTCACCGAGGATCGGCACGAAGTGCTGCAGGATCGAACCGGCCACCGCTACGGCGAGTACATCGAAGGCTCCGTCGGTCGCCTTCAGCGGCTGGCCGAACGGCATCCGCGCGCCCTCCATCACGCCGGTCTGCACCTGGCCATCGAGGATGGCGTGCTGGCGGCTGTCGCTGCCGACGTCCCTCAGCGGAGTGTCCCAAAGCACCAGGTCCTTGATCCGGATGCCGTGGCACTCCACGCAGCCACCCTCGTCGGTCTTGCGGGCGAAGATCAGCGCGCCTTTCCTGGCCAGGTGCTTGTCCACCGCCCAGGGCCACTTCGGCGGGCCGATCTTCTTGATCAGCTCCTCCAGCTTGCCCAACCCGTGGAAGTTGGCCGAGTTGACCTTCAGGTAGTCCATGCCCAGCAGGTGGAACTTGCTCTTCTGCGGGTGGAAGGTGGCGAACACCCCGTAGACCTCGCCGACATTGCGCGCCAGGCCGAGCAGGTCGTTGCCGTTGGCGGCGAAGCCGGGCCACTGGGTCTTGTTCTGCCGCGCCGCGTTCCACAGGAACGGGTAGCGCACCGGCGCATCCGCCGCCTTGATGTTGTCGGGAATCAGATAGGGCGGCGCGGTGCCGATATCCAGCCCGGTAAGGCGGTTGAAGATCATCGATACCGCGTCCAGCCGCGCCGGTCCCCAGGTGTCCTTGGGCAGCGCGCGCTCGATCAGCGTGTGATAGGGCTCGTACCATTCCTTCACCGCCGCGAGCAGGGCGTCGCGCGCACCGGGAGGCGGATTGGCCCCGAGGATCTGCTTGGCGAAGGCGTCGAAGGCGGCGTCATCGCTGGTCAGCGGTCCCACGGCCCGATCGAGGTCGGCGAGGAATGCCTGGAAGTCGACGATCGCCGGACCGCCGTCGATCCGATAGGCCGTGCCCTTCACCTCGATCTGCCGGGTATGGCAGGCCGAACAGGTCATGCCGACCATCTGCCGGGCGCCCGTGCCGGCTACGGTGAAGCCCACCGGCAAGCCTTCCGCGGGCGCCTTGGGATTGGGCAAATAGCCGTAGCGGGCCAGGCTGTCGGCGAGGAAAGGCGTTCCATCCGGCTGTCGCAACGCCTTGAGCCAGGGCAGGGGCATCACCTGCGAGCCCTGGTCGCGGCTGTAGAAGTCCTGGCGGTGGCTTTCGGTCCATTCCTTGCCCTGGTCGAGCATGACCGGAGCGGCCGCCAGGGCGGCGGAAGAAAGAGCCAGGGAAACGAGGGACAAGCTTGAAAGGTGCAGTGTCTTTTTCAGGCGTTTCACGGTTACCGTCCTTGGGAACGGGCAGACGCCCCGGAACTCCCCGTCGTCATGCCCGCTCCACCTGTGGTGGAAACACGGCCGGTCGGCCGTGCTGGCATGCGATAGGCGCTTACTGCGTTACTCCGGTGATCCACCCGCCAAGGGTTCGCACGTACTCCGAGACACCCACTGCTGCGTGCCAAATGACTCCCTGGCCTGGGATTGCCATTCCATTGCCATTATTGAATCTAGTACAGATTGTCCAGCGTAGGGGGCTCGTCGATCCATCCGCGATGCTCCGGCTGGCTGAGGTAGAATCGATCCTTTCCGTTCATGGCCAACTGCGCATCGATGTCCCGTTCCCTGCTGATTCTCGACCGCGATGGAGTCATCAACCTCGACTCCGACGATTACATCAAGACCCTCGACGAGTGGATCCCCATCCCCAGCTCGATCGAGGCCATCGCCCGCCTGAGCCAGGCCGGCTGGACCGTCGCGGTGGCTACCAACCAGTCCGGCATCGCCCGTGGCTATTACGATCTGGCAGTGCTCGAGGCCATGCATGCGCGCTTGCGCGAACTGGTCGCGGAGCAGGGCGGCGAGGTCGGCCTCATCGTCTATTGTCCGCATGGACCGGATGACGGTTGCGACTGCCGCAAGCCGAAGCCGGGTATGCTGCGGCAGATCGGCGAGCACTACGGGGTCGATCTGTCGGGTATCTGGTTCGTCGGCGACAGCATCGGTGACCTGGAGGCGGCGCGGGCCGTCGATTGTCAGCCGGTGTTGGTAAAGACCGGAAAAGGTGTACGTACGCTGGGCAAGCCCTTGCCAGAGGGCACCCTGATATTCGACGATCTGGCGGCAGTCGCCAGCGCATTACTTCAGTAAGGTCAGAATACATGTCGACAGTGCAGGCCATCAGAACCGTCCTCTTTTACCTGCTGCTGTCCGCCAGCGCGTTCGTCTGGGGCACCCTCAGCTTCTTCATCGCGCCGATCCTGCCGTTCCGCGCCCGCTACCGCTTCGTGGTACAGAACTGGTGCCGCTTCGCGATCTGGCTGACCCGCGTGGTCGCCGGCATCCGCTACGAGGTGCGCGGACTGGAGAACATCCCGGAAAAGCCCTGCGTGATCCTCTCCAAGCACCAGAGCACCTGGGAAACCTTCTTCCTCTCCGGCTTCTTCGAGCCACTCAGCCAGGTACTAAAGCGCGAGCTGCTCTACGTGCCGTTCTTCGGCTGGGCCCTGGCCCTGCTCAAGCCCATCGCCATCGACCGCAGCCAGCCGAAGCTGGCCCTCAAGCAACTGGCCAAGCAGGGCGACGAGTGCCTGAAGAAAGGCGCCTGGGTGCTGATCTTCCCGGAAGGCACGCGTATTCCGGTGGGGCAGATGGGCAAGTTCTCCCGCGGCGGCACCGCCCTGGCGGTCAACGCCGGGCTACCGGTACTGCCGATCGCCCACAACGCCGGGCAGTATTGGCCCAAGGCCGGCTGGGCCAAGTACCCGGGCACCATCCAGGTGGTGATCGGCCCGGCGATGCACGCCGAAGGCGAAGGCCCGCGCGCCATCGCCGAGCTAAACCAGCGCGCCGAAGCCTGGGTCAGCGAGACCATGGCCGAGATCAGCCCCATCCAGCAGCGGGTCAGCCATCCGGAGCCGTCGGTGGTCTCGTGAAGGGCCGCAAAGCCCCCTGCAAGGCGCACTGTGCGCCGATTCGATAAAAGAAGCCCCGCCATAGCGGGGCTTCTTGTTTTCACGCGAGGCGCAAAGCAAGGCCGGTTGGCAACGATCGACCGAATTGACCGGCGTCCGCTGCCCACAGGAGCGGTGCAACGCCGCCAGGAGGCCCGGGCCCAGGGTGCCAATGCCGGCGAGCAACCGGGGCTCGACCACACCTTGGCAAGGCACCCCTGGCGCCCGTATCCAGGCTACCTGGCGCAAAAAGAAAACCCCGGCGCCAGGCCGGGGTTTCCATGAGGGTCGGTCTGCCGACCTGTCACACGTCCAGGTTCGACACCGCCAGCGCGTTGCTTTCGATGAAGTCGCGGCGCGGCTCCACGGCATCGCCCATCAGGGTGTTGAAGATCTGGTCGGCGGCGATGGCGTCCTCGATGGTCACCTTGAGCATGCGCCGGACGTTCGGATCCATGGTGGTTTCCCACAGCTGCTCAGGGTTCATCTCGCCCAACCCCTTGTATCGCTGGATGCTGTGGCGCTTGGTACCTTCGGCCATCAGCCAGTCCAGGCCGTCCTTGAAGGCGCTGATCGGGCGCTTGCGCTCACCCTTCTGCACGTAGGCGCCGTCTTCCAGCAGGCTGTTCAGCTGGTCGCCGAGCAGCGACACCGAGCGGTAGTCATTGCTGGCGAAGAAGTCACGGTTGAAGGTGACGTAGCTGGACAGGCCGTGGGCCACCAGTTCCACCTCGGGCAGCCACAGGTGGCGCTCGCGGTCTTCGCGCAGGCTGGCCTTGTAGGTCAGACCAGACTTCTCGGCGGCGGTCAGGCGCGCCTGGAACTTCTCCAACCAGCCCTGCATGGCCGACTCGTTAGCCAGGTCGTCCACCGACACGGTAGGCAGGTAGATGAAGTGCTCGGTCAGCTCCTGGGGGTACAGGCGCGACAGGCGCTTGAGGGTGGCGATCACCCCGCGATACTCGTTGACCAGTTTCTCCAGCGCTGCCCCGGACAGGCCCGGAGCGTGCTCGTTGACGTGCAGGCTGGCGTCTTCCAGGGCCGACTGGGTCATGTACTCTTCCATGGCCTGGTCGTCCTTGATGTACTGCTCCTGCTTGCCGCGCTTGACCTTGTACAACGGGGGCTGGGCGATGTAGATGTAGCCACGCTCGATCAACTCGGGCATCTGGCGGAAGAAGAAGGTCAACAGCAGGGTGCGGATGTGCGAACCGTCGACGTCAGCATCGGTCATGATGATGATGTTGTGGTAGCGCAGCTTGTCGATGTTGTACTCCTCGCGGCCGATGCCACAGCCCAGGGCGGTGATCAGCGTACCGACCTCCTGGGAGGAGAGCATCTTGTCGAAGCGCGCCTTTTCGACGTTGAGGATCTTGCCCTTGAGCGGCAGGATCGCCTGGGTCCGGCGATTGCGGCCCTGCTTGGCGGAACCGCCCGCGGAGTCACCCTCCACGATGTACAGTTCGGAGAGCGCCGGGTCCTTTTCCTGGCAATCGGCCAGTTTGCCGGGCAGGCCGGCGATGTCCAGCGCGCCCTTGCGGCGGGTCATCTCGCGCGCCTTGCGCGCGGCCTCGCGGGCACGGGCGGCGTCGATCATCTTGCCGACCACGGCCTTGGCTTCGTTGGGATTCTCCAGCAGGAAGTCGGCGAAGTACTTGCCCATCTCCTGTTCCACCGCGGTCTTCACCTCGGAGGAGACCAGCTTGTCCTTGGTCTGCGAGCTGAACTTCGGGTCCGGTACCTTCACCGAGATGATCGCGGTGAGGCCTTCGCGGGCATCGTCGCCGGTGGTGGCGATCTTGAATTTCTTCGCTAGGCCTTCGGCCTCGATGTAGTTGTTCAGGTTACGCGTCAGCGCCGAACGGAAACCGGCGAGGTGGGTGCCGCCATCACGCTGCGGGATGTTGTTGGTGAAGCAGAGCAGGTTCTCGTTGAAGCTGTCGTTCCACTGCAAAGCGACTTCCACACCCACGCCGTCCTCTTCACGCTGGACGTTGAAGTGGAATACCTCGTTCACCGCGGTCTTGTTGGTGTTCAGGTACTCGACGAAGGCCTTCAGACCGCCTTCGTACTTGAACAGCTCCTCCTTGCCGGTACGCTCGTCGCGCAGCAGGATGCCGACTCCGGAGTTGAGGAAGGACAGCTCGCGGATGCGCTTGGCCAGGATGTCCCAACTGAAGTGGATGTTGCTGAAGGTCTCCGGGGACGGCTTGAAGTGAACTTCGGTGCCGGAGCCATCGGTCTCGCCCACTTCGCGCAGTGGGAACTGCGGAACGCCGTGGTGGTAGACCTGTTCCCAGACCTTGTTGTGGCGACGGATGGTCAGGCGCAGTTCATGGGACAGCGCGTTCACCACCGAGACGCCCACACCGTGCAAGCCGCCGGACACCTTGTAGGTGTTGTCGTCGAACTTGCCGCCGGCGTGGAGGACGGTCATGATCACTTCCGCCGCAGAAACCCCTTCTTCCTTGTGGATATCCACCGGAATACCGCGTCCATTGTCGCGGACAGTGATCGACTCATCCGTATGGATGGTGATGCTGATTTCGCTGCAATAACCGGCCAGCGCTTCGTCGATGGAGTTATCCACCACCTCGAACACCATGTGGTGCAGACCGGTGCCATCGTCGGTGTCGCCGATGTACATGCCGGGGCGCTTGCGTACGGCATCCAGCCCCTTCAGCACCTTGATGCTGGAAGAGTCGTACGTGTTGTTCTCGCTCATGCTTCACTCCCGATGGTCGTGGTCTGAGAGACTTTTCCATGTTCCACGTGGAACATGGATACCGGCGTATCCGTGCGCCAGCCGTCTTTCAATAGTTGCGGGTCCACACAGGTGATGAATACCTGGCAACCCAAATCTTCAAGCAAGCGGCAAAGAGCCATTCGATGCTGCTCATCCAATTCCGAGGGCAGGTCGTCCACCAGGTAGACGCACTGTCCGCGCTTGGCGCGATTGATCAGATGGCCTTGGGCGATGCGCAGGGCGCATACCACCAGCTTCTGCTGACCGCGCGAGAGAATCTCCGCGGCGTTATGACCTGCCAACCGTATGCGAAGATCCGCACGCTGCGGTCCCGCCTGGGTGTGGCCCATCTGCTGGTCGCGCAACAGGCTGGAAGCCAGAACCTCCAGGAGGTCCCGGTCCTTGTCCCAGCCTCGGTAGTAGCTAAGGGTCAGGTCATCCAGTGAAACCAATTCGGCGAGTGTTTCCTCGAATACCGGTTTCAACGCCTGGATATAGCTTCTGCGGTAGGCATCGATCTCATCGCTGGCCAGGCTCAATTCCCGGTCCCAGGCCGCTTGCGACGCGGGGTCCAGTTTACCATGCCGGAGCCAGGAGTTCCGCTGGCGCAGCGCCTTCTGCAGGCGCTGCCAGACGGGCAGAAACCGAGGTTCCACGTGGAACACTCCCCAATCGAGGAACTGTCGCCGGATCTTCGGCGCTCCCTCGAGCAACCGAAAGCTGTCCGGGTTGATCAGTTGCAGTGGGAGAGTTTCCGCCAATTGAGCCGCACTCCGGGCGTTCTGCCCATCGATGCGGATGGTGAACTCGCCCTGGCGCTCACGGGAAATCCCCAGGTTGCTGGCGATGCCGTTGGCCAACATCACCTGGCCGAATACGGTGCAGGCCGCTTCCTCATACTGGATCACCGGCTGCAAGCGCGCACTGCGGAATGAACGCGCCAGGCCCAGCAGGTGGATGGCTTCGAGCACACTGGTCTTGCCGCTGCCATTATCGCCGTAGAGGATGTTGATGCGAGGGGAGGGGGAGAGGGTCACCGGGTGCAGGTTGCGCACCGCGGTGACCGAAACGCGGGTCAGGGACATTCAGTGTGATTAGAGGCGCATCGGCATGACGACATAGGCAGAATCGTCATTGTCGGCCTCGTGGACCAGGGCGCTGCTGTTGGAATCGGAAAGGATGAAGCGGACCTGCTCGGTACCGATCACACCCAGCACGTCGAGCAGGTAACTGACGTTGAAGCCGATCTCCAGGTTGCCGCCGTTGTACTCGACCTGCACTTCTTCCTCGGCCTCTTCCTGCTCCGGGTTGTTCGCCTGGATTTTCAGCAAACCGTTGGAAAGCTGCAGGCGAATGCCGCGGTACTTCTCGTTGGAGAGGATCGCGGTACGGCTGAAGGCTTCGCGCAGTTGCTGGCGGTCACCGACCACCAGCTTGTCGCCACCGCGCGGCAGTACACGCTCGTAGTCCGGGAACTTGCCGTCCACCAGCTTCGAAGTGAAGGTGAATTCGCCAGTGGTGGCACGGATATGGTGCTGGCCCAGGACGATGCCGACTTCGCCGTCCTGCTCGGTGAGCAGACGAGCCAATTCGAGGATGCCTTTGCGCGGCACGATCACCTGGTGGCGGTCCTGCGACGGGATCTGCGCATCCAGCGAGCACATGGCCAGTCGGTGGCCGTCGGTGGCGACGGAGCGCAGGGTGCCGCCGTTCACTTCCAGCAGCATGCCGTTGAGGTAGTAACGCACGTCCTGCTGGGCCATGGCGAAGCTGGTGCGGTCGATCAGGCGACGCAGCTTGCTCTGGGCAATGCTGAAGTTCAGCGAGCCGGGACCTTCCTCTACGGTGGGGAAATCGTTGGCCGGCAGGGTGGACAGGGTGAAGCGGCTACGCCCGGCCTTCACCAGGAGTTTCTGCTCTTCGACACGGATGTCGATCAGCACGTCGTTCGGCAGGCTCTTGCAGATGTCCATCAGCTTGCGCGCCGGTACGGTGATCTCGCCGGGTTCGGCGGCATCTTCCAGTACCACGCGACCAACCAGCTCGACTTCGAGGTCGGTGCCGGTCAGCGACAGTTGCTGGCCTTCGACCACCAGCAGGACGTTGGAGAGAACCGGCAATGTCTGGCGGCGTTCCACGACGCCGGCGACCAGTTGCAGCGGTTTCAACAGGGCTTCGCGTTGAATGGTGAAATGCATGGTCTAGTCCCTTGCCTCGTGGGCTGCGTCAGGTTGTCAGGGTACGCAGCAGGTTCTTGTAGTCCTCGCGGATATCCGCGTCGGATTCCCTAAGTTGAGCGATCTTACGACAGGCGTGCAACACCGTGGTGTGATCCCGACCGCCGAAGGCCACGCCGATCTCCGGCAGGCTGTGGTTGGTCAGCTCCTTGGAGAGCGCCATGGCCACCTGGCGCGGGCGCGCCACCGAGCGCGAACGCCGCTTGGATAACAGATCGGATATCTTGATCTTGTAGTACTCGGCGACGGTGCGCTGGATGTTGTCGATGCTGACCAGCTTGTCCTGAAGGGCCAACAGGTCCTTCAGCGACTCGCGAATCAGCTCGATGGTGATCGGCCGGCCCATGAAGTGCGAGTGGGCGATCACCCGCTTCAGCGCACCTTCCAATTCGCGCACGTTGGAACGGATGCGCTGGGCGATGAAGAAGGCCGCGTCGTGCGGCAGCTCGATCTTCGCCTGCTCGGCCTTCTTCATCAGGATCGCCACCCGGGTTTCCAGTTCCGGCGGCTCGACGGCCACCGTCAGGCCCCAGCCGAAGCGGGACTTCAGCCGCTCTTCCAGGCCTTCGATTTCCTTCGGATAGCGGTCGCTGGTGAGGATCACCTGCTGGCCGCCTTCGAGAAGGGCGTTGAAGGTGTGGAAGAACTCCTCCTGGGAGCGCTCCTTACGGGCGAAGAACTGGATGTCGTCGATCAACAGTGCGTCCACCGAGCGGTAGAAGCGCTTGAATTCGTTGATGGCGTTGAGCTGCAAGGCCTTCACCATGTCCGCGACGAAACGTTCCGAATGCAGGTAGACCACCTTGGCGTTCGGGTTCTTCTTCAGCAGGTGGTTGCCCACCGCATGCATCAGGTGGGTCTTGCCCAGACCGACGCCACCGTAGAGGAACAGCGGGTTGTAGCCGTGCTTGAGGTTGTCCGCCACCTGCCAGGCGGCGGCGCGGGCCAACTGGTTGGACTTGCCCTCGACGAAGTTCTCGAAGGTGAAGGTACGGTTGAGATAGCTGGTGTGCTTCAGCGCACCTTCGACCTGGACGTTGCGCTCGGTGCGCACCGCAGGCGCTGCTCCGGCCGGCATGGCGGCGGCCAGCGGATCGATGCTGGGTTCTTCCGGCTCGTAGGGATCGCTCGACACGCTGGGAGCCGTCGTCACTGGCGGCAGCTCTTCACGTGGCACCACCACGGGCGCGGCCGATACCGGCTGCACTGGCGCCGGCGGCGGAGCAACCGGAGGCGGGGGAGCCACGTGGGTCTGCGATGGGACGATGGCGGCGCGCGGCGTACGGCTACGCTTGCTGCCTATTAATAAGGAAAGCGCGGGCAACTGACCCTCGCCGCGTTCACCGAGCAGTTCCAGAAGCCGACCGAGGTATTTCTCGTTCACCCAATCGAGGACGAAACGGTTGGGTGCATACACACGCAATTCGTCGCCTTCGGCTTCGACCTGCAAGGGACGGATCCAGGTGTTGAATTGTTGGGACGGCAGCTCATCGCGGAGAAGATCCACGCACTGCTGCCAAAGTTCCACGGACACGGATATCCCCCAAAGATTGGAAAGGCGGCACAACGAAATAAGCGCCTATTGTAGCCGGATGGACCGGACTTATCCACATGCCGATGCGCTGAGGCCCCAAGCAAATCAAGACCTTAATAAAAGCAGGCAGGCCGACGGACGGTCGTCCTGGACTTTGTGGATAACCCTTGCTTTGAAGGGGGTACATCCCTGCGCACAGCCGTGTGGAAAAAACCGCTGTGGATAACCATCTCGTTCATCCCCAGGCTTCGCTCAGGAAGGAAACAGCCTCGACACCGGTTCTCGACAACCTTTTGCCTGCCGGAGAAACACGCAGTTGCTGGGCTTCGTCGAGTTATGCACAGAAAAGCGCCGTCCCAAGAGCATTAACCGTTTCTATCCTTTAAAAGAAAAATGACTTCCTTGTATCTATCTATTACATCATCGCTGGTTGGAAATTGACCTGCCCGTTCGATTTCACTAGAATCGCCGGTCTCTTTAAACGGGGTCACTGCGACCTCAAGTCGTCAACCCAGGTACCGAATCATGAAACGTACTTTCCAACCCAGCACCCTCAAGCGCGCTCGCGTTCACGGTTTCCGCGCCCGTATGGCCACCAAGAACGGCCGTCAGGTTCTGTCGCGTCGTCGCGCCAAAGGCCGTAAGCGTCTGACCGTCTGATTTATCCGGTACGGGTGGTGAGTCGGGACTTCGACCGGGACAAGCGTCTACTGACAGCCCGGCAATTCAGCGCAGTCTTCGACTCTCCGACCGGCAAGGTCCCCGGCAAGCACGTCCTGCTGCTGGCGCGCGAGAACGGTCTCGATCACCCCCGCCTGGGCCTGGTGATCGGCAAGAAGAACGTCAAGCTCGCCGTCCAGCGCAATCGCCTCAAACGCCTGATCCGCGAATCGTTCCGCCATAACCAGGAAACCCTGGCTGGCTGGGATATCGTGGTGATCGCGCGCAAAGGCCTGGGCGAACTGGAAAATCCGGAGCTGCACCAGCAGTTCGGCAAGCTCTGGAAACGCCTGTTGCGCAATCGACCTCGCACGGAAAGCCCTGCTGACGCCCCTGGCGTGGCCGACGGTACTCATGCATAGGTCGATGCCCGCGCATCCCGATCCCTGTAGTGTCATCCCCCCTTCGATGACCCGGCACCGTCGTTCCCAGCCAAGTTGTACTTCCCTAGCGTACGAGGCTATCGCGCAGCATGGCCCGCGACGCAATGGTCGCCCGAGTGCGGTTTCCTCCACTCGGCTCCATCACTGGCAATCCCGTAGCCGCGATCTGCTACTGTCAGTTTCCTTCAAGCACCGCCCTTTCTCGATGGCCGAGTAACCATGGACATTCAACGCTCGATTCTCATCGTCGCCCTTGCAGTCGTGTCCTACCTGCTGGTTCTCCAGTGGAACAAGGATTACGGTCAGCCTGAGCTGCCCGCCGCCAGCGCTTCGATGAACACCACGCAAGGCCTGCCGGACACTCCGTCCGCCTCGGGCACCAGCAGTGACGTTCCCACTGCCCAGAGCAGCGCGGCCGGCAGCGAAGCCGCCGACAAGCCGGTTGCGGTCAGCGACAAGCTGATCCAGGTGAAGACCGACGTCCTCGACCTGGCCATCGATCCCCGTGGCGGCGATATCGTCCAGCTCGGCCTGTTGCAGTATCCGCGCCGCCTGGACCGTCCGGACGTGCCGTTCCCGCTGTTCGACAACGGTCGCGAACGTACCTACCTGGCGCAGAGCGGCCTCACCGGTTCCGACGGCCCGGACGCCAGCAGCGCCGGCCGCCCGCTGTTCCACAGTGCGCAGAGCAGCTACCAGTTGGCCGACGGCCAGAACGAACTGGTCGTGGACCTGAGCTTCAGCCACGACGGTGTCAACTACATCAAGCGCTTCACCTTCCACCGTGGCCTGAAAGCCGATTGCTCGGACAAGGAAAAGGCCCAGAAGAAGATCGAGTGCATCAATGAAAACGCCTATCAGGTCGGCGTCAGCTACCTGATCGACAACCAGAGCGGCAAGACCTGGAGCGGCAACCTGTTCGCCCAGCTCAAGCGCGACGGCAGCGCCGACCCGTCCTCGACCACCGCCACCGGGGTGTCCACCTACCTCGGCGCCGCGGTCTGGACCCCGGATTCGCCGTACAAGAAGATCTCCACCAAGGACATGGACAAGGAACAGTTCAAGGAGTCCGTGCAGGGTGGCTGGGTCGCCTGGCTGCAACACTACTTCGTGACCGCCTGGGTTCCGACCAAGGGCGAGCAGCACCAGGTCATGACCCGCAAGGACGGCCAGGGCAACTACATCGTCGGTTTCACCGGCCCGACCCTGAGCGTTCCGGCGGGTAGCAAGGTGGAAACCGACCTGACCCTGTATGCCGGCCCGAAACTCCAGAAGCACCTGAAGGAACTCTCCCCGGGCCTGGAACTGACCGTCGACTACGGTTTCCTCTGGTTCATCGCCCAGCCGATCTTCTGGCTGCTGCAACATATCCACAGTCTGATCGGCAACTGGGGCTGGTCGATCATCGCCCTGACCGTCCTGATCAAGCTGGCCTTCTTCCCGTTGTCCGCCGCCAGCTACCGTTCGATGGCGCGCATGCGTGCGGTGTCGCCGAAGATGCAGGCGATCAAGGAACAGCACGGCGACGATCGGCAGAAGATGTCCCAGGCGATGATGGAGCTGTACAAGAAGGAGAAGATCAATCCGCTGGGCGGCTGCCTGCCGATCCTGGTCCAGATGCCGGTCTTCCTCTCCCTCTACTGGGTACTCCTGGAAAGCGTGGAAATGCGCCAGGCGCCGTGGCTCGGCTGGATCACCGACCTGTCGGTGAAGGATCCGTTCTTCATCCTGCCGATCGTCATGGGCGGCACCATGCTGATCCAGCAGATGCTCAACCCGACCCCGCCGGACCCGATGCAGGCCAAGGTGATGAAGCTGATGCCGATCATCTTCACCTTCTTCTTCCTCTGGTTCCCAGCCGGTCTGGTGCTGTACTGGGTAGTCAACAACTGCCTGTCGATCGCACAGCAGTGGTACATTACCCGTAAGATCGAGGCAGCCGCGAAGACCGCCTGACGTCTATCGCGAAAACTGTCCACAACAAGACGCCCCCTCGAGGGGCGTCTTGCTATCCGGAGATATCCACATGCAAGCCGCCACCGAAACCATCGTCGCGATCGCTACCGCCCAGGGCCGCGGCGGCGTGGGAATCGTCCGCGTCTCCGGACCTCTCGCCGGACAGATGGCCGTGGCCGTGAGCGGACGCCAGCTGAAAGCCCGGCATGCGCATTACGGACCGTTCCTCGATGCCGGTGGGCAGGTGATCGACGAAGGCCTGTCACTGTATTTCCCCGGCCCGAACTCGTTCACCGGCGAAGACGTACTCGAACTGCAGGGGCACGGCGGCCCCGTGGTACTCGACCTGCTGGTGCAGCGTTGTCTGGAACTGGGCGCCCGCCAGGCGCGCCCGGGCGAGTTCAGCGAGCGCGCGTTCCTCAACGACAAGCTCGACCTGGCCCAGGCCGAAGCCATCGCCGATCTGATCGAGGCCAGCTCGGAGCAGGCCGCGCGCAATGCATTGCGTTCCCTGCAGGGCGAATTCTCGCGCCGGGTACATGCATTGACCGAGCAACTGATTTCCCTGCGCATCTATGTCGAAGCCGCCATCGACTTCCCCGAGGAAGAAATCGACTTCCTCGCCGATGGCCATGTACTGGGGCTTCTGGAAAAAGTACGCACAGAATTATCCACAGTGCAGCGCGAAGCTTCCCAAGGCGCCCTGCTGCGCGACGGCATGACCGTGGTCATCGCCGGACGACCGAATGCCGGCAAGTCCAGCCTGCTGAATGCCCTGGCCGGTCGCGAGGCGGCCATCGTCACGGACATAGCCGGCACCACCCGCGATGTACTGCGCGAACATATCCACATCGATGGCATGCCCCTGCATGTGGTGGACACCGCAGGCCTGCGGGATACCGAGGACCATGTAGAAAAGATCGGCGTGGAACGTGCGCTGAAAGCCATCGGCGAAGCCGATCGCGTGCTGCTGGTGGTGGACGCCACCGCCCCGGAAGCAGCGGACCCGTTTTCCCTATGGCCGGAGTTTCTCGACCAGCGACCGGAACCGGGCAAGGTCACCCTGATCCGCAACAAGGCGGATTTGTCCACAGAGTCCATTGGCCTCGAGGAAAGCGCGGACGGCCACGTCACCATCACCCTCTCGGCGCGCACCGGCGCCGGCCTGGAGCTGCTGCGCGAACACCTGAAGGCCTGCATGGGCTTCGAACAGACCGCGGAAAGCGGTTTCAGCGCCCGCCGGCGCCACTTGGAAGCGCTACGCCTGGCAGGGCAGGCGCTGGAGCATGGCCACAGCCAACTTATCCACAATGGCGCCGGCGAACTGCTGGCCGAGGATCTGCGCCAGGCCCAGCAGCACCTGGGCGAAATCACCGGCGCATTCACCCCCGACGACCTGCTGGGTCGCATCTTCTCGAGTTTCTGCATCGGCAAGTAATGGGGCTCGGCCCACGCCGAGTTGTGGATAACCAGGGCAAGGTTCGCTCCGGTTCTGCGTACTTTCCTTTCACTGTGCCCCTTGCCGCCGGCACTCAACCACGCAGGCATGGATTGCCGGCGCGCCGCTTCGTCCCCGAGAAAACCATCTGCGCCGATGTCGGTCTGCATGGGATGATATCCACCTGGGAGAGGTTTATGCACAGGCACCGCGCTCCGATCCGGCGTCCGCGAAGGCGCTGCGCTGTGGTCAATCTCTACCTGCTCGCCCCTCTCGAATGGCGTATCTATCCCGTTGTCTCGCCTGGCGCTATCGCCACGCGCCGGGACGTTCCGTGCACGCAAGTCAACCCGGTAAGCGGTTTATCCACAAGCCTGGAAGAGATTCTGCGAAAAGAGCTGTTGCAGACCCTGGACTCCGTCGATACCGGCCAGGCGGGGCCCTCGCCTTCGGCTCCCAAGGCGTCCCAGGGCGAGCACTCGGACACTACAACATGGAGATCGTAGCCAACCTGGCGGTATGGCTCGGCGGCGAATGCCATGTCGGACAGATGATCGACTGGTTCGGCAGTTACGACCGCACTAGCGGGCTCAGTGCTCGGCTACTGCTGCGCAAACCCGCTAACGAGGGCTCCGAGCGGGATTTCCAGGTCTCCGCCAAGCGCCGCTTCGAGCGCCTGTCGTCATCCATCGATACGCTGGAAAGCGGCAACGACTGAGCCTTTCCCACGCCTTTCCATCTCCTTCTTCCTACCTGGCTGCGGTCCTGCCGCGGCCCGGATACGCTCGCCTGAAACCTGTGGAAAACCCCAGGGACAGGAGGGTAGATAAACCCGCCGAAGCTCTGTGCATAACTCCACATGTTGATAACGAGCCATTCCATCCACAGCTAAAAAACGCTTATCAACAGGGCCCAGATAGGGTTTGGGACAGCCTTATCATTCGCTACAGGCTATGTCTTTACTGGGCTCGACGTACTTATCAACAGAAAAGCCGCTGCTAAGTAATAAACACAAGTTCTAAAAAGATATAAACATTCCTTTCCTTTTATTTTTTGTAAGCCCGCCGAGCCGTTTTGCTCCCTCGATCTGGATTGGCTATTTTTTGTCCAGGAGTCTTCATTCAGGTTCGCTAAATCCTTATACTGTCCGGCTTTCCTGAATTCCTGCTTCTGAACAGGCCGAGGTGCGTGGTGGATTTCCCTACCCGTTTTGACGTAATCGTGATCGGCGGTGGCCATGCAGGCACCGAAGCCGCACTCGCGGCTGCGCGCATGGGTGTGAAAACCCTGCTGTTGACCCACAATGTGGAAACCCTGGGGCAGATGAGCTGCAACCCCGCCATCGGCGGCATTGGCAAGAGCCATCTGGTCAAGGAAATCGACGCCCTTGGCGGCGCCATGGCCGAAGCCACCGACAAGGGCGGTATCCAGTTCCGCATCCTTAACAGCCGCAAGGGGCCGGCAGTGCGCGCCACTCGTGCACAAGCCGATCGCGTGCTCTATAAGGCCGCTATCCGCCATACACTGGAAAACCAGCCGAACCTGTGGATATTCCAGCAGGCCTGCGACGACCTGATCGTCGAGCAGGATCAGGTCCGCGGCGTAGTGACCCAGATGGGACTGCGCTTCCATGCCGACAACGTGGTCCTGACTACCGGCACCTTCCTCGGCGGACTTATCCACATCGGCCTGGAGAACTACTCAGGCGGACGCGCCGGCGACCCGCCGTCCATCGCACTGGCGCGTCGTCTGCGTGAATTGCCGCTGCGGGTCGGCCGGCTGAAGACCGGTACGCCGCCGCGGATCGACGGGCGCAGCGTGGACTTCTCGGTGATGACCGAGCAACCGGGCGACACGCCGATCCCGGTGATGTCCTTCCTCGGTTCGAAGGAACAGCATCCCGAGCAGGTCAGTTGCTGGATCACCCATACCAACGCCCGGACCCACGAGATCATCGCCGCCAACCTCGATCGTTCGCCGATGTATTCCGGTGTGATCGAAGGCATCGGCCCGCGCTACTGCCCTTCGATCGAAGACAAGATCCATCGCTTCGCCGACAAGGAAAGCCACCAGGTCTTCCTCGAGCCGGAAGGCCTGACGACCCACGAGCTGTATCCCAACGGCATTTCCACGTCCCTGCCGTTCGACGTGCAACTGCAGATCGTGCGTTCCATCCGTGGCATGGAAAATGCCCACATCGTGCGGCCGGGCTATGCGATTGAGTACGACTTCTTCGATCCCCGCGATCTCAGGTACAGCCTGGAGACCAAGGTCATCGGCGGCCTGTTCTTCGCCGGCCAGATCAACGGCACCACCGGCTACGAGGAAGCTGGCGCCCAGGGCCTGCTGGCCGGCGCCAATGCTGCGTTGCGTTCGCAAGGCAAGGACAGCTGGTGCCCGCGCCGCGACGAGGCCTACATCGGCGTGCTGGTGGACGACCTGATCACGCTCGGCACCCAGGAGCCGTACCGCATGTTCACCTCGCGGGCGGAATACCGCCTGATCCTCCGCGAGGACAACGCCGACCTGCGTCTCACCGAGAAGGGACGCGAGCTGGGCCTTGTCGACGATCGGCGCTGGGCTGCCTTCGAAGCCAAGCGCGAAGGTATCGAACGCGAGGAACAGCGGCTGAAGAGCACCTGGGTGCGGCCGAATACCCCGCAGGGCGACGCCATCGCCGAGCGCTTCGGTACGCCGCTGACCCATGAATACAACCTGCTCAACCTGCTGAGCCGCCCCGAGATCGATTACGCCGGCCTGGTGGAGATCACCGGCGACGCTGTGGATAACCCCCAGGTGGCCGAGCAGGTGGAGATTCGCACCAAGTACGCCGGCTACATCGACCGCCAGCAGGAGGAAATCGCCCGGCTGCGCGCCAGCGAAGATACCCGCCTGCCTGTGGATATCGATTACCTGGGGATTTCCGGCCTGTCGAAGGAAATCCAGAACAAGCTGAACCAGGCCCGTCCGGAAACCCTCGGACAGGCTTCGCGAATCCCCGGCGTCACGCCGGCTGCGATTTCGCTGTTGTTGATCCACCTGAAGAAGCGTGCCTCTGGCCGCCAACTGGAGCAGAGCGCTTGATGTCTGCGGTAACCCAACACCACGCCGACGAACTCGCGCGCGGTGCTGACGAGCTAGGCGTCGCCCTCGACGCCGACAAGCAACGCCAGCTGCTGGCCTACTTGGCCCTGCTGATCAAATGGAACAAGGCCTACAACCTGACCGCCGTACGCGACCCGGACGAGATGGTTTCGCGCCACCTGCTCGACAGCCTGAGCATCGTGCCTTATGCCGAGGCTGGGGATAACTGGCTGGATGTCGGCAGCGGCGGCGGCATGCCCGGCGTGCCGCTGGCCATCCTGTTCCCGGAAAAGCGCCTGACCCTGCTCGACAGCAACGGCAAGAAGACCCGCTTCCTGACCCAGGTGAAGCTCGAGCTGAAGCTGGCCAACCTCGAAGTCGTGCACAGCCGGGTGGAAGCCTTCCGTCCCGAGAGCCCCTTCGATGGCATCGTTTCCCGCGCTTTCAGCAGCCTGGAGGACTTCGCCAACTGGACCCGCCACCTCGGTGGCCAGGAAACCCGCTGGCTGGCGATGAAGGGCGTGCATCCGAACGAAGAGCTGGCGGCACTCCCGGAGGATTTCCGGGTCGAAGCCGAGCACGCGCTGGCGGTACCCGGTTGCCAAGGTCAGCGGCATCTGCTGATACTGCGGCGCACAGCATGAGGGGGAACAGGGATAACCATGGCTAAGGTATTCGCGATCGCCAACCAGAAAGGCGGTGTCGGCAAGACCACGACCTGTATCAACCTCGCGGCCTCCCTCGTGGCGACCAAGCGCCGCGTCCTCCTGCTGGACCTGGATCCCCAGGGCAACGCCACCACCGGCAGCGGCATCGACAAGCACAACCTGGAGCACTCCATCTACGACGTGCTCACCGGCGAGTGCAACCTCGCCGAGGCCATGCAGTTCTCCGAACACGGCGGCTACCAGTTGTTGCCGGCCAACCGCGACCTGACCGCCGCGGAAGTGGTGCTGCTGGAAATGGACATGAAGGAAAATCGCCTGCGCAACGCGCTGGCGCCGATCCGCGAGAACTACGACTACATCCTCATCGACTGCCCGCCGGGTCGCATCTTCTCGAGTTTCTGCATCGGCAAGTAATGGGGCTCGGCCCACGCCGAGTTGTGGATAACCAGGGCAAGGTTCGCTCCGGTTCTGCGTACTTTCCTTTCACTGT
>NZ_SCND01000029.1:0-30488 GCF_005503585.1 Pseudomonas sp. 2VD | reverse complement strand
GGTGATGACGGGATCGAACCGCCGACCCTCTGCTTGTAAGGCAGATGCTCTCCCAGCTGAGCTAATCACCCTTCACTCTCGAAGTGGGGCGCATTCTACCGACCGAAAAACCTAAGTCAATGCCCTGATTGAATTTTTTTTGAAATTTCGGCGATCGCCTGTCGCCAAGGTCGGCGCCGGGGCCCATGCCGGCCCCAGCCACGGGCCGCTCACTCGACCCGCAGGCTCAGGCGCGCCGAGACCCGGCCGTCGACCTGGCGGTCCAGGCCGGCCTCCGCCACCTGCACGCCCTGCCCGTTCAACTGCTCCAGCCAGGGCAGCAGCTTGGCGAATGGCGCCGGCTGCAGGGCCACCTGCACGGCGCCCTCGCCTTCGTTGTCGAGGCGCTCGACACTCAGTCCGGCCTGGGCCGCCGAAGCCGTGACCATGCCCTGCAGCGCCGCCGGGTCGATCTGCGCCTGTGGCGCCGCGGCATCGGCCTGGCGCACGTTGGGCGCCTGCTGCTGGATGTAGGCATGCAGCGCGCGCTGTTCGGTGAAGTACTGCCGCGCCGACTGCAGATGGCGCTCGGCCGGGCGCCACAGCGCCAGGTAGAGCACCACCAGCAGGAGGAACGCACCGAGCCAGAGCAGCGCCAGGCGGTCCCGCGCCGGCAGCCCGCGCCAGCGGATCGCCAGCTGCGAGGTTTCCGCCTGGGCCCTGAGGCGCTCGTGGAATTGCGTCATCACCTTCATCTCAACCTCCTATCACCAGGCGCGCGCTGACCGTCGAGCCATCGCGGCTGGCCGAACCCAGCTGCACCGCCAACCCGGACTCGCTGAGACGCGAACGCAGCCGTTCCAGCACGTCGAAACCGGGAGCCCGCACCTGGAGGGCGACGTCACCGCGAGCGGCGCTGAAGTCCAGTTGCTCGACGCTCACCGTTGGCTCGCCGCCGATCACCGTGGCGGCCTGGCCAAGCAGGCCGAGCAACTGACCTTCGCCGCCGCTGCTGGCGCTGTCGGCCAGGTGCTGGTCGAACTGCGCGCGCAGGTTGATCAGCTTGCGGTCCTCGGGAAACAACTGGCGGTAGAGCTCTGCGCTCTGCGCCGCGTAGCGGTCGCCTTCGCGCTGCAACTGCCAGGCCTGGACCAGGGTAAAGCCCCATTGCAACACCAGCCACAGCCCGACCAGCCCCAGCAGCGGCCGCCAACGGCGCCACTGGCTGCTCTGCTGGCGCGCGGCGAACTCGGCCTGGGCCAGGTCGGTGCCCAGCGGCTGCTCGCTCAGCCAGACGTGCGGATTGCCCGCCAGGGCCTGGACTTCCACTCCCTCCGGGGGCGCCACCTCCTGCGCGGCGAAGGCCCGCTGCGGCGGCGGGCAACTGTCGCGCAGTACCGGCCAATCCTCGCTGCCGCAGGCCAGGCGTACGGCGCCGCTGCCGCCGAGCAACCAGCGCTCTTCCAGCCAGAACAGGCAACTGCCCTCGCCCGGCAGGCAATCGGCATCGACATGCAGCGAAGCCGGCGCCTTGCCCGCGCCCTCGGCCAGCGCCAGCCAGGCGGCGAGCCAGGTGCGCTGCACGGCGAATACCCGGTGGCGGCCGTCGGCCAGCGCCGGACCAAGGGCAAGGTGCATCTGCTCGACATCGTCGGCCAGTTGTTCCTCCACCGCGAACGGCAGCGACTGGCGCAACCAGCGCGCCTTCTGCGTAGGCAGGTTCACCGCGCAGGCGGTCACCGCCTCCACCGGCAGGTACAGCCGCCAGGGCGCACGGATTTCCGCCAGCGCCTGGGCGAACGGCGCGCGCCGGCACTCGCCATCCTGCACCCACCATACCGCCAGTTCCCCATCGGCCCCCGCCGTGCTGGCGGGCGGCAGGAACAGCGCACTCACTCCACTCATCGCTCGTCCTTCTTCCAATCGTCGCCGCCCGTCGACGGGATGGGCAGGCCGCCCTGCCCCATGTCGCGGGCCATCACGCGTATCTTGCCGTCCTTGCCCCGCTGCAAGGTACTCACCAGCACCTGCCGGCGGTCGCCCAGGCTGACCTCGCTGATCACCTGGAAGTAGCGGGTGCCGACGGCAAAGTTGACGTTACTTGCCTTTGATCCCAACTCGTTCAGGTGCTTGCTGAACTCAGTCTTCTCCTGGAAGCCTTCTCGCCCACGAGCCGCCACGATGTTTTCCGCCTGTCCCGGATCGATCTCGAACATGGCGGCCAGCACCGGCACGCTGGCAGTGTTCACGTTCAGCGGCGCATCTTCGGGCAAGGCGCTGACGAACGGCAGCAGGCGTCGATAGTCGGCTTCCGACAATTTCAGCAGGCGCAGCTCGGACACGTCCTTGAAACTGCGGTTGGCGGCGCGGTAGGCCGGCGCCTCCAGCAGGTACTGGTTGTCCTCGGCGCCTTGCTCGCCCTGCGGATTCTGGTCGGCGTCGAGCCAGTCGGCCAGCCGGTCCGGCAAGCCCTGGACGATCTCTTCCTTCATCCCCAGGGTGGCCAGCAGGCGACGGAACTGCTTCACCGAATCCGGCTTGACCTTGCGCTTGCGCACCAGTCCGTTGAGGTTGAAACGCCCGCTGGGGTCCTCGATCCGCACCCGCAGCTCGCCGCCGTCATCCAGCTTGAACGGCGTCATCGGTCGCGCCCAGGCCTCGCCCAGGTGGTCCACCGGCTCGCGGGTATTCTCGCCGCCCTGGCGCAGGTCGCGGCGCAGCACCGCTTCCGCCAGGCGTTCGCCGCCCAGCGCATAGTGCCAGGCCTGGCGCACGTGCAACTGGTTGGCGCTGCTGCGTATCGCCAACTGCTGGCGGATGATCAGCTCGGCGCAGACGATGGTCACCACCGCCACCACCAGCAGAACGGTAATCAGCGCGACGCCGCTCTGCCCGCGCCTCATTCCGGCGCCCCCGGCATGCCTTCCGGCGGCTGCGGCACCCCGCCCTCGCCGTTCTCGCCATTCTCGCCGCCCGGCTGGCCCTGCGGCTGGTCCTGCTTGAGCGGCGGATCGAGCAGACGCCAGACGCGCACCAGCTTGCCGTAGTGGCGGTGCTCCAGAGTCATCTCCACCGCCAGCGGCAGGCTTTCCAGGCGCTCCTCCTCGCTGCCTTCGTCGGTCGGCCAGTGGCCCTGCCAGTTGTGCTCCTTGTCGAGGAAGCGCCAGCTCAGCGCGGTAACCCCGTCCAGCACCTGCTGCACCCGTGGCTTGCTGTCCTGGGCGCGGTCCAGAACCAGCCAGTAGCGGCGTTCGAGGGTCTCCCCGGACAGCGACCAGCGCACCCGCTGCAGGCGCGAGCGCGCCTGGCCGAGCGGGTTGCGCCAGCCGCCACGGGTGAATTCGACGATCTGGTCGTTCTCGCCCTCGCTGAGGAAGGCGCCACGGTTATCGCCCAGTTCGTCGCGTACCGGACGTTCGACCGCCTGGGTCAGGTCGCGCTCCAGGGCGCCCATCGCCCGCACCAGCTCGCGCATGCGCTGCTCCTGCACGCGAGTCGCCTGGTCGGTCTGCATCACGCTGTCGAACATGCGGTAGGTGGCCAGGGCCAGCAGGGCGAAGATGGCGATGGCGATCAGCAGCTCGAGCAGGGTGAAGCCCCGCTGTAGCCTCATGGCTGGCTCCCGAGGAAACCGACGAGGCGCGCCGCGGCGCGTTCCTCGATGCTGCCACGCTCGCGGCCAAGGGGCTTCGCCGCGACCCAGACGATCACCCGCCGCATATCCTGCTCGGCGGTGCTGTCGACCTGGGTGCGCCACTCCCAGCGGCGCCCGGCGAACTCCAGCTCGCCCTGGTTGCGGCCGCTGGAGGGCGGCGTCTGTTCCAGTTGCAATTCGTTGAGACGGTTGTCGGCGATCCACATCGCCAGGGTCTTGTCTTCCAGTCGCGAGGCGTTCTGCAGGCTGCGCGCGCTGGCACTGAGCACGCTGGCCGCGACCATGGCGAAGATCGCCAGGGCCACCAGCACTTCCAGCAGGGTGAAACCACGCGCGCGCCTCATCGCCGCGCCACCTCGACCCGTGGCAGGCGGAAACCGTCGCTGCTCAGCGACAACGCCCGCCCCTCGGGTCCGCGCTCGGCCAGGCGCAGGCGGAACGGGCTGAGTTCGCCACTGGAAAGGATCAGCAATTGCGGCTGATCGGTGCCTTTCTTCTGCTCCTTCTCGCCCTTGCTGCCGGCCAGCACCAGCGGCTGGCCGTCCAGCTCGAAGGTCAGCTCCGCCCACTCCGGCAGGCGGTGGCTGTCGCGCGCCACCGGCAACCAGCGCGCCTTCGCTTCGTCGTAGCGCAGCACCTGATAGGCATCGCGCTCCAGGCGCAGGCCGTACTCGCGGTTGTCCAGCACGGCCTCGTCGGTCAGCACGCCGATCAGCCCGGCGAGCCGCTCGGCCTCGCTGTCCAGCTCCCGCGAGGTGCTGGCGAAGCCGGTGCTGAGCACCGCCAGGCCGATCAGCACGCTGATGATGACCATCACCACCATCAGCTCGATGAGGGTGAAGCCGCGTGAAGCCTGCATGTCCGGTCAGTTGTCCCAGTTGCCGATTTCGGCGTCGTTGTCGCTGCCGCCTTCCTTGCCGTCGGCGCCCAGCGAATACAGGTCGAACGGGCCCTTGGTGCCCGGCGCCAGGTACTGGTAGGGATTGCCCCACGGGTCGACCGGCAGCTTCTTCAGGTAGCCGTCCTTGTTCCAGTTCTTCGGCTGCGGGTTGCCGGTGGGCTTCTTCACCAGCGCCTCGAGGCCCTGCTGGGTGCTCGGATAGGCGAAGTTGTCCAGCTTGTACATGTCCAGCGCGGCAGCGATGGCCTTGATGTCGCCCTTGGCCACGGTGACCTTGGCCTGGTCGGGACGGCTCATCACCTGCGGCACCACCAGGGCGGCGAGGATGCCGAGGATGACCACCACGACCATGATTTCGATCAGGGTGAAGCCCGACTGTTGGCGACGCTGCAATGGGCGGCTCTGATTCACGCGATTACCCCACGAGTTGGTTGAGAGAAAGGATCGGAAGAAGAATGGCCAGGACGATGACCAGCACCACCGCGCCCATGAATATCAGCATGAACGGTTCGAACAGGCCGACCATCAGGCCGATCTGCGCCGCCAGGTCGTTCTCCTGGTTGCGCGCGGTGCGCGCCAGCATCTGGTCCAGCTCGCCGGAGCGCTCGCCGCTGGCGATCATGTGCAGCATCATCGGCGGGAACTGCCCGGTGGCTTCCAGCGAGCGGGTCAGGCTGGCGCCCTCGCGGACCTTCTGCGCGGCCTTGACCACTTCGTTGCGGATGATCCGGTTGGCGATCACCTCGGCGGCGATCGCCAGCGCCTCCACCAGCGGCACGCCGCTGCGGGTGAGGATCGCCAGGGTCGAGGCGAAGCGCGCGGTGTCGGTGGAACGCACCAGCCGACCAACCAGCGGCACACGCAGCAGGAAGCCATGCCAGCGCTCGCGAAAGGCATCCTTGCGCAGCGCGTAGCGGAAGCCGATCACCCCGCCGATCGCCGCGACGAAGGCCAGTGCGCCCCAGGCCTTGACCCAGTCGCTGACGCCGATCAGCACGCGGGTCAACAGCGGCAGCGTCTGCCCGCTGTCGATGAACACCCGGACCACGTCGGGCACCACGTAGCCCAGCAGGAAGCCGACGATGGCCAGCGAAGCGACCATCAGGATCACCGGATAGAGCAGCGCCAGCTGGATCTTCTGCCGCGACTGCTGGCGCTGCTCGGTGTAGTCGGCAAGTTGCTCCAGCACCGGGCCGAGGTGCCCGGCATGCTCGCCGGCAGCCACCGTCGCCCGGTACAGCTCGGGAAAGGCGGTGGGAAACTCGCGCAGGCTGCCGGCCAGGCTGTGGCCTTCGAGGACCTTGGCGCGCACCGCGAGGAGCATCGACTGGATGCGCTGCGAGGTGGACTGCGCCGCGGCGGCGCGCAGCGCCTCCTCGATCGGCAACGCGGCCTGGACCAGGGTCGCCAGTTGCCGGGTTACCAATGCCAGGTCGCGCGCGGACAGTCCGCGGGCGAACGTCAGGCGCCCGCCCTGCCCGCTCTGCTCGCGGGTACGGGTGGGCTTCACGTCGAGCGGCGCCAATTGGCGCTCGCGCAGCAACTGGCGGACCTGGCGCGCACTGTCCGCCTCCAGCACGCCCTTCTGCTGGCGACCGCTGGGGTCAAGGGCGAGGTATTCGAAGGCGGCCATTATTCTTCCCGGGTCACGCGCAGGACTTCCTCGACCGTGGTGACGCCTTCCAGCACCTTGCGCCGACCGTCGTCGCGGATGCTCGGTCCACTGGTGCGGGCATGCCGGGTCATTTCCTGCTCGGAGGATTCGTTGTGGATCAGCGAGCGCATGTGGTCGTCGAACACCACCAGTTCATAGATACCGGTACGCCCGCGATAGCCATGCTGGTGGCACTCGCCGCAGCCGCGGGCGCGATGCAGGGTCGGCGGCGCGGCGGGATCGACGCCGAGCAGCGCGCACTCGGCCTCGTCGGCGCGGTAGGGCTCCTTGCACGCCGGGCAGAGCACCCGCACCAGGCGCTGGGCCAGCACGCCAAGCATGGAGGAGGACAGCAGGAACGGCTCGATGCCCATGTCCACCAGGCGGGTGATCGCGCCGATGGCGCTGTTGGTGTGCAGGGTCGAGAGCACCAGGTGGCCGGTCAGCGAAGCCTGCACCGCGATCTCGGCGGTCTCCCGGTCGCGGATCTCGCCGACCATCACCACGTCCGGGTCCTGCCGGAGGATCGCGCGCAGGCCTCGGGCGAAGGTCATGTCGACCTTGGCGTTGACCTGGGTCTGGCCGATGCCCTCCAGGTGGTATTCGATCGGATCCTCGACGGTGAGGATGTTCCGCGTGCGGTCGTTGAGCGTGGTCAGGCTGGCGTACAGGGTGGTGGTCTTGCCCGAGCCGGTGGGGCCGGTGACCAGCAGGATGCCGTGCGGCTTGCGCACGGTTTCGTCCATCAGCTTGCGGTCGCGCTCGCTCATGCCCAGGTGTTGCAGGTTCAGGCGCCCGGCCTGCTTGTCGAGCAGACGCAGCACCACTCGTTCGCCGTTGGCCGAGGGCAGGGTCGAGACGCGGATGTCCACCTCGCGCCCGCCGACCCGCAGGGAAATCCGCCCATCCTGGGGAATACGCTTCTCGGCGATGTCCAGCCGCGCCATGACCTTGATCCGCGATACCAGCAGGGCCGCCAGCTCGCGCTTGGGCTCCAGCACCTCGCGCAGCACGCCGTCGACGCGGAAGCGCACCACCAGGCGTTTCTCGAAGGTTTCCAGGTGGATGTCCGAGGCGTTCTCGCGGATCGCCTCGCCGAGGATCGCGTTGATCAGGCGTATGATCGGCGCGTCGTCCTCCTGCTCCATCAGGTCCTCGGTTTCCGGGACCTGGTCGGCCAGCGCGGCGAGGTCCAGGCTGCCGCCGAGGTCCTCGGCGAGCTGCATGGCCGCCGAGGAATCGTGCTGGTAGGAGGCCGCCAGGGCCTGGTTGAAGGCGTCCTCGCCGAGTGCCTTGAGCGGCAGGCGGCGGCCGGCGAAGCGCTGCGCCTCGGCGATCGCCGCCAGCTCCACCTGCGGCCGGCAGGCCAGCCAGTACTGCTCCTCCAGGCACAGGAACAGCAGGCCCTGGCGCTTGGCGAAGCTGAACGGCAGACGCCTTGGCGGTGCGGCCGGCGCGGCGATGTCGGGTAATGGGGCTGTCATCATGGATGCCTTATAGCGGTAACCTTACAGAAGTATCTTGGTCGTATATGACCACTGAACGGTTACCGTCAGTATTGTTAGTTGTTAGTCGTTTTGTGCGGCCGATCCCGAGTTCCTCTTGCAGAAGTATCCTGGCGAGCCGTTATCTTAAGCACAAGCGTGCCTGGCCCGGCCAGTCACACCTATTGATAGAAGTAGGTAGCCTACTGGCAACGAACTGCTATGATCCCTCGGCGATCTTCAGACATAACGATAAAGACCAGGAGTGATGTATTGCCTTTCTCCGGCGCCTCTTCCCGCTGGCTGCAGCGGTACGCCCCGGCCCTTCTGGCTGTTGCCCTGATCATCGCCATGAGCATCAGCCTCGCCTGGCAGGCGGCCGGCTGGTTGCGCCTGCAACGCAGCCCGGTAGCCGTCGCCGCCTCGCCGGTCAGCCACGAGTCGATCCGCAGCGATCCGACCCGCCTGGCGCGCCTCTTCGGCACCAGCGCCCAGGACCCCAACGCCCCGCCACCGGCCACCAACCTCGACCTGGTGCTCAAGGGCAGCTTCGTCCAGAGCGATCCCAAGCTGTCCAGCGCGATCATCCAGCGCCAGGGCGACAAGCCGCACCGCTACGCGGTCGGCGGCGAGATCAGCGACGGCGTGAAGCTGCACGCGGTCTACCGCGACCGCGTCGAACTGCAGCGCGGCGGGCGCCTGGAAAGCCTGCCCTTCCCGCACCGTTCCGGGGGACTGCTGGCCAGCGCGGACGACATTACAAGCGAGAACGACTCGATCGAACAACTGCAAAGCCTGCAGGATGAGAACGCTGCAGCATTGCGCGAGCGCCTGGACGCCTTGCGCCAGCAGATGGAAGCCACGCCCATCGCAGAACCCGCCGAAGAAGACTCGAGCGAGCCCACGACCACGCCTACGGAAAGCGACTGACCCGATGTCCCAGCCTTTGCTCCGCGCCCTGTTTGCCCCTTCCAGTCGTTCGTACGTTCCCGCCGTCCTTCTCAGCCTGGCCCTCGGCATCCAGGCGGCGCACGCCGAAAACAGCGGCGGGAACGCCTTCGTCCCGGCCGGCAACCAGCAGGAGGCGCACTGGACGATCAACCTCAAGGATGCCGACATCCGCGAATTCATCGACCAGATTTCCGAAATCACCGGCGAGACCTTCGTCGTCGACCCGCGGGTCAAGGGCCAGGTCAGCGTGGTCTCCAAGGCCCAGCTCTCGTTGAGCGAGGTCTACCAGTTGTTCCTCTCGGTGATGAGCACCCACGGCTTCACCGTGGTCGCCCAGGGCGACCAGGCGCGCATCGTGCCCAACGCCGAGGCCAAGACCGAGGCCGGCGGCGGCCAGAGCGCGCCGGATCGCCTGGAGACGCGGGTGATCCAGGTGCAGCAGAGCCCGGTATCGGAACTCATCCCGCTGATCCGTCCGCTGGTCCCGCAATATGGCCACCTCGCCGCGGTGCCTTCGGCCAACGCGCTGATCATCAGCGACCGCAGCGCCAATATCGCGCGAATCGAAGACGTGATCCGCCAACTCGACCAGAAGGGCAGCCACGACTACAGCGTGATCAACCTGCGCTACGGCTGGGTGATGGACGCCGCCGAGGTGCTCAACAACGCCATGAGCCGCGGCCAGGCCAAGGGCGCGGCGGGCGCCCAGGTGATCGCCGACGCGCGCACCAACCGCCTGATCATCCTCGGCCCGCCGCAGGCGCGCGCCAAGCTGGTGCAACTGGCGCAGTCGCTGGACACCCCGACCGCGCGCTCGGCCAACACCCGGGTGATCCGCCTGCGCCATAACGACGCCAAGACCCTCGCGGAAACCCTCGGCCAGATCTCCGAAGGCATGAAGAACAACGGCGGCCAGGGCGGCGAACAGACCGGCGGCGGCCGACCGAGCAACATCCTGATCCGTGCCGACGAAAGCACCAATGCGCTGATCCTGCTGGCCGACCCGGATACGGTCAACGCCCTCGAGGACATCGTTCGCCAGCTCGACGTGCCGCGCGCCCAGGTATTGGTGGAAGCGGCCATCGTCGAAATCTCCGGCGACATCCAGGATGCCGTCGGCGTGCAATGGGCGATCAACAAGGGCGGCATGGGCGGGACCAGGACCAACTTCGGCAATACCGGGCTGTCCATCGGCACCCTGCTGCAAGCGCTCAAGGACGACAAGCCGCCGGCGCTTCCCGACGGCGCCATCGTCGGTATCGGCAGCAGCAGCTTCGGCGCGCTGGTCACCGCGCTGTCGGCGAACAGCAAGAGCAACCTGCTGTCGACCCCGAGCCTGCTGACCCTGGACAACCAGAAAGCGGAAATACTGGTCGGTCAGAACGTCCCCTTCAATACCGGCTCCTACACTACCAACAGCGAAGGTTCGAGCAATCCTTTCACCACGGTCGAACGCAAGGACATCGGCGTCAACCTCAAGGTCACCCCGCACATCAACGACGGCGCGGCCCTGCGCCTGGAGATCGAGCAAGAAATCTCCTCCATCGCCCCCAGCGTGCAGCAGGTCAGCAACACCGACATCATCACCAACAAGCGCTCGATCAAGAGCACCATCCTCGCTGAGAACGGCCAGGTCATCGTGCTCGGCGGCCTGATCCAGGACGACGTGGTGCAGGCAGAGTCCAAGGTACCGCTGCTCGGCGACATTCCCTGGCTGGGCAAGCTATTCCGCTCGACCAAGGACACTCACACCAAGCGCAACCTGATGGTCTTCCTGCGCCCGACCGTAGTGCTCGACGGCGCAGGCCTGGCGGCGATTTCCGGGAAGAAGTACAGCGACATCCGCGTGCTCGACGGCCGTCGCAGCCCAGAAGGCCGTGGGAGCATCTTGCCGAGCAGCGCCGGACAATTGTTCGACGGTCAGACCGTCGACCTGCGCGACCTGAAAGCGGAGTAACGTTCCTCAGGCTCTCCTGCGAGACAGCGGAGGACAACAAAAAAGGCGCGGCCCCTTGCGGGTCAGCGCCTTTTTCACATCGACATGGCAACACTCAGTCGAGGTAGACCATTTTCCGGGTCATGCCGCCATCGACCAGGAGTTCCTGGCCGGTGACGAAACCGGCGTCCTCGGAGAGCAGCCAGGCCACCAGCGACGCGACATCCTCCACCGTTCCGACCCGGCCGACCAGGTGTTGGTCGTGGTCCAGCTCGGTCAGCGGCGCAGCCTCGCGCTCGGCGGCCTCGCGGGTATCGATCCAGCCGGGGCTGAGCGCATTGACACGGATCTCCGGGCCCAGGCTGGCGGCCAGGGCATGGGTCAGCGCCAGCAACCCGCCCTTGCTCGCGGCGTAGGCCTCGGAGTCAGGCTCCGACTGGTGGGCACGAGTCGAGGCGATGTTGACGATGGCGCCGTTGTGCGCGCGCAGATAAGGCGTGCAGTACTTGGCCAGCAGCATCGGACCGGTCAGGTTGACCGCCAGGGTGCGGGTCCACTCGCCGAGGCTCAGCGCCTCCAGCGGCGTATTGCGCGGATTGGCGATGGCGGCGTTGCAGACCAGGCCGTCGAGGCGGCCGAACTGACCGAGCACCTCGGCCACGCTCATCGCCACCTGGCCCTCCTGGGCCACGTCCATGGCCACGAACCAGGCGTGCTCGCCCAGCGCCTCGGCCACCCTGGCACCGCGTTCACGGTCGTTGTCGGCCAGCACTACCTGCCAGCCCTCGGCGATCAGCCAGGCACTGATGCCCAGGCCAATGCCCCGGGCCGCCCCGGTGACCAGGGCGACCTTGCCGTTGCCTCGCAGGTTGGGTTCGATCACAGCGCGGCCAGCCCCCGGGCCATGTCGGCCTTGAGGTCGTCGAGGTCTTCCAGGCCGACCGCGACCCGGATCAGGCTGTCGCCGATCCCGGCGCGCGCGCGGTCCTCGGGGGACAGCCGACCGTGGGAGGTGGTCGCCGGGTGGGCGATGGTGGTCTTGGTGTCGCCCAGGTTGGTGGTGATCGAGACCATCCGGGTGGCGTCGATGAAGCGCCAGGCGGCATCGCGCCCGCCCTTCACGTCGAAGCTGACGACCGCGCCGAAGCCACTCTGCTGGCGCCGAGCCAACTCATGCTGAGGATGGCTCTGCAGGCCCGCGTAGTAGACCCGCTCGATGCCCGGCTGGTGCTCCAGCCATTCGGCCAGGGCCAGGGCACTGGCGCTGTGCGCCTGCATGCGGATACGCAGGGTTTCCAGGCCCTTGAGGAACAGCCAGGCGTTGAACGGGCTGAGGGTCGGTCCGGCGGTGCGGAGAAAGCCGACCACTTCCTTCATCTGCTCGCCGCGACCGGCGACCACCCCGCCCATGCCCCGGCCCTGGCCGTCGATGTACTTGGTCGCGGAGTGGATCACCACGTCCGCACCGAGCTTCAACGGCTGTTGCAGCGCCGGCGTGCAGAAGCAGTTGTCCACCGCCAGCAGTGCGCCCTTGGCGTGGGCGATCTCGGCCAGCGCGGCGATATCCACCAGCTCGGCCAGCGGGTTGGATGGCGACTCGACGAAGAACAGCTTGGTATTCGGCTTGCACGCCGCCTCCCAGGCCGCGAGATCGCTCAACGGCGGATAGTCGACCTGGATGCCGAAGCGCTTGAAGTACTTGTCGAACAGGCTGATGGTCGAGCCGAACACGCTGCGCGAGACCAGCACGTGGTCGCCGGAGCTGCACAGGCTCATCACCAGGGCGAGGATCGCCGACATGCCCGACGCCGTGGCCACCGCCTGCTCGGCTCCTTCGAGGGCGGCGATGCGCTCCTCGAAGGTGCGTACCGTGGGGTTGGTGTAGCGCGAATAGACGTTGCCCGGCACTTCGCCGGCGAACCGCGCGGCCGCGTCGGCGGCGGTGCGGAAGACGTAGCTGGAAGTGGTGAACAGCGCCTCGCCGTGCTCGCCCTCCGGCGTCCGCCGTTGCCCGGCGCGAACCGCCAGGGTGTCGAAGGCCGCGCCTTCCAGGTCGCTGTCGAGACGCCCGGCATCCCAGTCCTGAGTCATGCCGCTCTCCCCTTTGTCAGTCGTTGTACAGATCGATGATCGCGCTGACCGCCTGGCTCTTGGCCTTGGTCGCATCGTTGCGCGCCTGTTCGATCCGGTTCAGGTAGGCCTCGTTGACGTCGCCGGTCACGTACTCGCCGTCGAACACGGCGCAGTCGAAGTGATCGATCTTGATCTTGCCGCCGCCGACCGCATCGATCAGGTCGGGCAGGTCCTGGTAGACCAGCCAGTCGGCGCCGATCAGCTTGCTGACGTCCTCGGTGCTGCGATTGTGCGCGATCAGCTCGTGCGCACTCGGCATGTCGATGCCGTAGACGTTGGGGTAGCGCACGGCCGGCGCGGCGGAGCAGAAGTAGACGTTCTTCGCCCCGGCCTCGCGGGCCATCTGGATGATCTGCTTGCAGGTGGTGCCGCGGACGATGGAGTCATCCACCAGCATCACGTTCTTGCCGCGGAACTCCAGCTCGATGGCGTTGAGCTTCTGCCGCACGGATTTCTTCCGCGCCGCCTGGCCGGGCATGATGAAGGTGCGGCCGATGTAGCGGTTCTTGACGAAGCCCTCGCGGAACTTCACGCCGAGCCGGTTGGCCAGTTCCAGCGCCGCGGTGCGGCTGGTGTCCGGGATCGGGATGACCACGTCGATGTCGTGGTCGGGACGCTCGCGGAGGATCTTGTCGGCAAGCTTCTCGCCCATGCGCAGGCGCGCCTTGTACACCGAGATGCCGTCCATGATCGAATCCGGACGCGCCAGGTAGACGTGCTCGAAGATGCACGGCGCGTATTTCGGCGCCTTGGCGCACTGGCGGGTGTAGAGCTTGCCTTCCTCGGTGATGTATACCGCCTCGCCCGGCGCCAGGTCGCGGATCAGGGTGAAGCCGAGTACGTCCAGGGCCACGCTCTCGGAGGCGATCATGTATTCGACGCCATTCTCGGTATGCCGCTGGCCGAAGACGATCGGACGGATCGCATTGGGGTCGCGGAAACCGACGATGCCGTGGCCGGTGATCATCGCCACCACCGCGTAGCCGCCGACGCAACGGTCGTGCACGCAGGAAACCGCGGCGAAGATGTCCTCCTCGGTGGGCTGCAGCTTGTTGCGCACCGCCAGCTCGTGGGCGAACACGTTGAGCAGCACTTCCGAGTCGGAGTTGGTGTTCACGTGGCGCAGGTCGGATTCGTAGATTTCCTTGGCCAACTGCTCGACATTGGTCAGGTTGCCGTTGTGCGCCAGGGTGATGCCGTAGGGCGAGTTGACGTAGAACGGCTGCGCCTCCGCCGAGCTGGAGCTGCCGGCGGTCGGGTAACGTACATGGCCGATGCCGACGCTGCCGATCAGGCGCTGCATGTGGCGCTGCTGGAAGACGTCGCGGACCAGGCCGTTGTCCTTGCGCAGGTACAGCTTATCGTCATGGCAGGTGACGATACCGGCAGCGTCCTGGCCGCGATGTTGGAGGACGGTGAGCGCGTCATACAGCGCCTGATTGACGTTCGACTTGCCCACGATACCGACGATGCCACACATGTGACGCAACCCCTACTTGGCTCAAGCTGGAAAGATGGGAAGCGCGATCGGTCCGTCCCGGACCATCGAGCTGACCAGGGCCTCGTGGGCCGCTGGCTCCCGCGAATCGGCGACCTTCGCCGCCGACTGGCTCGCGGCACGTCCTGTGCCGCCGGCGCCGCGCCATCGACGCGCCGCCCTGGAAAACCGCGGGACTTGGCCTCAGCCAGTGTCCCGCCAAAATCACTGGCTGGGAAGCAGCCCGCCGATGCCGCTCGGCGGCGTTATCGGCGCGGCCGGCAACCACTGGCCGGCGAAACCGAGAATGAAGTTCTTCGACCAGTCGGCAACCATCAGGAAATGCGGCATCAGCACCGACTGCTGCCACCAAGGGTCCTGCTGTACCGGGGCCAGGCTGAGCAGGCCGACCAGCAGCACGACCAGCAGTACGCCGCGCGCACCGCCGAAGACCATGCCGAGGAAGCGGTCGGTGCCGGACAGGCCGGTGACCCGGATCAGTTCGCCGATGAGGTAGTTGACCAGCGCCCCGAGCAGCAGGGTCGCGATGAACAGCAGCGCGCAGGCTGCGATGATGCGGGCCGAGGGGGTCTGGATGTATTCGCCCAGGTGCTGCGCCAGCGCCCCGCCGAACATCCAGGCCACCGCGCCGGCGACTATCCAGGTAAGCAGGGACAAGGCTTCCTTGACGAAGCCGCGACTCAGACTGATCAGGCTGGAAACGACGATGATGGCGACCATCGTCCAATCGACCCAGGTAAATGCCACTATGCAGCCCACAAGCAGAAAAGGCGCTGCATTTTAGCAGAGCGCGCCCGCGACGGTAAGCCGCGGGTCGCGGTCAACCGCGTTCCGGCTGGAAGCGCACGACGAAGCCGTTGAGCTTCTGCTGCTTGCTCAACTGGTCGCGCAGGCGATCCGCCTCGGCGCGCTGGATCACCGGCCCGACGAAGACCCGGTTCATCCCATCGAAACTGCGGATGTAGGCGTTGTAGCCCTGGGAGCGCAGGGTCTTCTGCAGTTCCTCGGCGCGCGCCCGGTTGGACAGGCTGGCAAGCTGTACCGACCAGCTCTGCGGCAGGTTGTTGGCGTCCAGGCGCTTCTCCGCGGGCGGCGGGCTCGGCGGCGCAGCGGGCGGTTGCGGCTGGCTTGGCGGCGGGCTGGCGGCCGGCGCCTGGGTCTGGGCAGGCGGCGGGGTCGCCGGCAGGCCGCCGATCGGCTGGCTGGGCTGGCCGGCGGCGGCCGAGGAGCCTTCCTCGACGATCTCGGGAGCGATGTCTTCTTCGCCGGGCTGCAGTTCCGGCACCTCGGTCGGCTGCACCTCGACACTGGGCATGGCCGGCGCTTGCGGGCGCGGCGGCGCTTCCACCACGACCTGGCGCGACTCGTCTTCGCGGGTGAACAGCATCGGCAGGAAGATCACCGCCAGGGCGATCAGCACCAACGCCCCGACGATGCGCTGCTTCAGCCCTCTTTCCAGCAAGGCCATGATTTACTCCCCCTTATCCGTTCTACGGGCCAGCCATTCCAGGCCTTCGGCCACGCTATAGAACGATCCGAACAGCAGAATGACATCATCCGCGGTAGCCTTGGCGCACTGCGCGTCCAGGGCGGCGGCGATATCCGCATGGCTGCTCGCCGGAACCTGGCGCAGGATCAGCGCCGCCTCCAGCTCCGCGGCCGGCCGCGAACGCGGGGTCGGCAACGGTGCAACGGCCCAATCCTGCACCAAGCCGGTCAAGGGTTCCAGTACGCCATCCAGGTCCTTGTCCGCCAGCAGGCCGAAGACCGCCAGGTAGCGTCCTCGTGGCGCTGCGGCACGCAGGCGTTGCGCCAGGTACTGGGCGGCCTGGGGATTGTGCCCGACGTCCAGCAGGAGCTGGCGTGGCTGGCCGTTCCAGGACAGGTCGCGGCGATCGAGGCGACCGGTCACCCGGGTCCGCCGCAGCGCCTCGGCCAGGCGCTCCGCCTGCCAGGGCAACTCGAGCAACGCGTAGGCCTGCAGGGCCAGCGCGGCGTTTTCCATGGGCAACTCGAGCAACGGCAGATCGTGCAGCGCCAGCGCCTGGCCGTCCGCGGCCAGCCCGCGCCAGTGCCAGCCATGATCGGCGAGCGCCAGGTCGTAGTCGCGACCGCGCAGGTAAAGCGGTGCCCCCAGCGCAGCCACCTGCTCCAGCAATGGCTGCGGGGGATCGAGATCGCCGCACAGGGCCGGTTTGCCGGCGCGCAGGATACCGGCTTTCTCGAAAGCCACGCTTTCGCGGGTATCGCCCAGCCACTCGGCATGGTCCAGGCCGATGCTGGTGATCAGCGCCAGGTCGGCGTCGATCAGGTTGACCGCATCCAGGCGCCCGCCAAGGCCGACTTCCAGCACCGCAAAGTCCAGCCCGGCGCGCTCGAACAGCCAGAAGGCGGCCAGCGTGCCCATTTCGAAATAGGTCAGGGAAATCTCGCCGCGTGCGGCCTCCACCGCGGAGAAGGCGTCGCACAGTTGCGCATCGCCGGCCTCGATGCCGTCGATCCGCACCCGCTCGTTGTAGCGCAGCAGGTGCGGCGAGCTGTAGACCCCGACCGACAACCCCTGCTCACGCAGCAGCTCGGCGAGCAGGGCGCAGGTAGAGCCCTTGCCGTTGGTCCCGGTAACGGTGACCACGCGTTTCGCCGGCCTTCCCAGGCCGAGCCGGCGCGCTACCTCGCGGGAACGCTCCAGACCCATGTCGATGGCCGTCGGATGGAGTTGTTCGAGATAGCTCAGCCAATCGGCCAGGGAACGCTGGGTCATGCGGATACGGGGCTCGGCGAATGAGTGAAGGCCGACAGCAGATTGGCCAGGCGCGGCCGCAACTCGGCACGATGCACGATCATGTCGATGGCGCCATGCTCGAGGAGGAACTCGCTACGCTGGAAGCCTTCCGGCAGCTTCTCGCGGACGGTCTGCTCGATCACGCGGGGACCGGCGAAGCCGATCAGCGCCTTGGGTTCGCCGACGATCACGTCGCCGAGCATCGCCAGGCTGGCGGAAACGCCGCCGTAGACCGGGTCGGTCAATACCGAGACGAACGGGATGCCTTCTTCGCGCAGGCGCGCCAGGACCGCCGAAGTCTTGGCCATCTGCATCAGCGAGATCAGCGCTTCCTGCATGCGCGCGCCGCCGGAGGCGGAGAAGCAGATCAGCGGGCAGCGCTTCTCCAGGGCGACGTTGGCCGCGCGAACGAAGCGCTCGCCGACGATGGCGCCCATCGAACCGCCCATGAAGGAGAACTCGAAGGCGCAGGCGACCACCGGCATACCCTGCAGCTTGCCGCTCATGGCGATCAGCGCGTCCTTCTCGCCGGTGTCCTTCTGTGCCGCGGCGAGGCGATCCTTGTACTTCTTGCTGTCGCGGAATTTCAGGCGGTCCACCGGCTCGAGGTCGGCACCCAGCTCCTCGCGACCGTCCTCATCGAGGAAGATGTCCAGGCGGGTACGCGCGTTGATGCGCATGTGGTGGTCGCACTTCGGGCAGACATCCAGGGTCTTTTCCAGCTCCGGACGGTACAGCACGGCTTCGCAGGACGGGCATTTGTGCCACAGGCCTTCCGGTACCGAACTCTTCTGGGACTCGGAACGCATGATGGAAGGGATCAGCTTGTCTACCAGCCAGTTGCTCATGCTCTTTGTTCTCCAGTGCAAGGTCGGGATGGCCGCACCGATCCGGTGACGACGTCCCTGAGCAAATTCATCTTCGTGACCGCCGGCAGCGGTGGGCCCCACGGCTGCGAAGCGTTTCGCGGCCTGTCCCATCCCCCGCCTGCGCGGTCACCTGGGCGATACCCGGCGAGCGGCTATCGCGAAATATCTGGCCTCCCTATCGGCGGCCGGGCGTTGTCGCGGAAACGGCGACACGCTAGTGGACGGCGGCGGGCCGCCCGTCGTCACATCATGTCTCGTCGCGGCGCCGCGAACGCACCGCGTCCACGAACGCGCGGACCCTCGCCGCATCCTTGATTCCCTTGCTCGCCTCGACGCCACCGCTGACGTCCACCGCGTAGGGCTTGACCTGCTCGACTGCCCTGCCGACGTTATCCGGCGTCAGACCGCCGGCCAGCACCAGGGGTTTGCCCAGGTCGGCCGGCACCAGCGACCAGTCGAACGCCGCCCCCGTGCCGCCGGGCACGCCTTCCACATAGGTATCCAGGAGAATCCCGGCAGCTCCCGGATATGCCGCCGCGCGCCCGACGATGTCGTCGCCGGGCTTCATCCGCAGGGCTTTCAGGTAGGGTCGCCGATGTCCCTCGCAGTCCTCGGCGCGCTCGTCGCCATGGAATTGCAGCAGGTCCAGCGGCACCGCATCGAGAATCTCGCCCAGTTCGCAGCGGCTGGCGTTGACGAACAGGCCGACGCTGGTCACGAACGGCGGCAGGGCACGAACGATTTCCCGCGCCCGATGGATATCCACCGCCCGCGGGCTCTTCGCATAGAACACCAGGCCGATGGCATCGGCGCCCGCCGCGGCGGCGGCCAGGGCGTCCTCGACTCGGGTGATACCGCAGATCTTGATGCGAACGGCTGGCAACGACGGAGAATCCTCGGCGAGTGAGCGACGAACCGCCGGACGGCCGGTCCGGCGGGAATTCTCGATGGTAGCAAAAGCCCGATTCGACGTCAGCCGACGATATCGGGCAATCCGGAAAGGAAATGCGGCCCCAGGTAGCGCTCGGGCAACTCGAACTCCCCGGGGTACTCCACCCGCACCAGATAGAGTCCGTAGGGGTGAGCGGTGACCCCACCGGCGCGCCGGTCGCGCGCCTCGAGCACCTCCTTCGCCCATTCGATCGGCCGCTCGCCGGCACCGATGGTCATCAGGACGCCAGCGATGTTGCGCACCATATGGTGAAGGAAAGCGTTACCGCGGATGTCCAGCACGATCAACCGACCATGCTCCAGCAAGCGCACGTGATGCATGGTCTTGACCGGCGACTTGGCCTGGCACTGCACCGCCCGGAACGAGGTGAAGTCATGGGTGCCGACCAGTACCTGGGCCGCCTCGCGCATCCGCCCGATATCCAGCGGCCGATGGTTCCAGGTGACCTCCTCGGCCAGGTGCGCCGGGCGGATCGGATCGTTGTAGATGGCGTAGCGATAGCGCCGGGCCATGGCCGAGAAGCGCGCGTGGAAATGCGCCGGCATCACTCTCGCCCAGGTCACACTGATATCCGCGGGCAGGTTGGCGTTGGTGCCCATCACCCATGCTTTCAACGGGCGCTCCACCACGGTGTCGAAATGCACCACCTGGCCGCTGGCATGAACGGCAGCGTCGGTACGGCCGGCGCAGATCACCCCGACCGGCTCGGCGGCAACCTTCGACAAGGCGCGCTCCAGCGCTTCCTGCACGGAAGGCACGCCGGCTTCCTGGCGCTGCCAGCCACGATAGCGGGAGCCCTTGTACTCGATGCCGAGGGCGATTCTGGAAACGCCAGCGGCAGCCGATTCGGCTGCCGCTGGCGGAACAACATCGTTCATGAGGGTCGCTTCATTTCCGGATCAGGCCAGGCGCTCCAGCAACTCGCGGGCTTCCGCCTGCTGGCTGTCGTTACCTTCGGCCAGGACTTCGTCGAGGATATCGCGCGCGCCTTCGCTATCGCCCATGTCGATATAGGCGCGAGCCAGATCCAGCTTGGTCGCCGCTTCGTCGGCACCGGAGAGGAAGTCGAAGTCATCGTCGGCGTCTCCGTCCAGGGCGGAGGCGACCGCTGCATCCTCGGCGGAGAAACTCGGCGCCGCGCTCTTCGGCTCGTCAAGGTTGCTGGCCAACTCGTCCAACTGCGCACTCACCTCGTCCAACTGGGCGGCGAAACTGTCCTCGCCCTTCTCCGGAGCGGCCGGCTCCGTCGGCTCGTCGGCCAGCGACAGGTCGAAGTCGTCCGGCAGGGACAACGCCGGCTCTTCGGCAGCCTCGGTATCGAGGGTGAATTCGTTGTCGGCTGGCGCCGCGGCGGGCACCTCGTCGTTCAGCGAAAGCAGGAAGTCGTCGTCCGAAAGCTTGTCTTCCGGCGCATCGAGATCCAGGGAGAAATCGCCCAGGTCGTCATGCTTGGGTTGGCTCGGAGTCTCTGCCAACTCCGCGAAATCCAGGCCGAAGTCGAGATCGTCGACAGGCTTGTCCGCCGCGGTCGAGGCCGCCAGGTCCAGATCGCTGTCCAGGGTCAGGTCGTCCAGCGCCCCGCTGTCGGACTTGAGGTCGGCCTGCACGTCGTCGCTGCCAAGATCGCCGCCGCCCAGGTCGTCCAGGCTCAGGTCGAAGGCGTCGTCGAGATCCTGTCCTGCCGCATCCGGCTTGGCCGCGTGACCGCTGTCGTCGAGCGACAGGTCGTCGAGGCTGAAACTATCCAGCTCGTCCTGCGCCAGCTTGGCGCCGGCCAGGCCGGCAACCGCGGCGACCGCGACCATTGCCGGATAGCGCGACTTGAGCTGCTCGACCTGCGGCTGTGCGCCGCCGATTTCGCGCAGCTCGTTTTCCTGGCGAGCGAAACCTTCGCGATCGCCCATCTCGGCATAGACTTCCATCAGCTTGAGGCGCAGGTCGGTGCGCTGCGGCTCGTCGTAGATGGCGTTCTGCAACAGTTCGGCGGCCTGGTTGAAACGCCCGTAGGCGATATAGATGTCGGCCTCGCCCAGCGCATCGGAAGTCTGCGCAGTGGTCTTCTCGACCTGCGGCGCAGCGGCTGCGACCTGCGGTTCAGGCTCGTCGAGGGTCAGGTCGTCGAAGCCGTCCTTTCCCAGGTCCAGCGCATCCTCCTGTTCCTCGCCGGCATCCGCGGCGAAAGCCTGGGCTTCTTCCTTCTCTTTCTGCGCATTGCGCCGCGACAGGATCATCAGCAGCACCAGCAACGCCAGCAGTGCGCTACCGCCGATCACCGCCAACCACAGCGGGTTGGCCAGCAGTTCGTCGAGGAAGCTCGGTGCCGGCTGTTCTGCCGCCTGTACCGGAGCGGGCGCCGGAACGGCAGGTGCCGGAGGCTTCTCGGCAGCTGGCGCGGGCGGCGGCGCCACCGGAGGCTGCGCCGGAGCGGCGGGTGCTTCTCCGGCCGGAGCAGGAGTCGGCGCTGCCGCAGCGGGAGTCCCGGGCTGAGCCGGCGCCTGCGCGGCTGCATTGGGCTGGGACGCATCCGGCAGGGCTGCGTTCGGCTGGGCTGCGCCCTGGCCTTCTGCGCCCAACTGCCCTTGCAGCTTGGCCAACTGGGCGTCCTTCAACTGGATCAACTTCTGCAGCTTGTCCAGTTGGCTCTGCAGATCCTGCATGCGGCTCTGCAATTCCTCGTTCTCGCGGCGAGTGCTGTCGAGGCTTTCCTTGGTCACCGCCAGGGTATCGGCGATCGCCTTGCTGTCGCCCTTCCCGCCCTTGTCGGCCCCCTTGCTGGCCTTGCCCTCGCCAGACACCAGGCGCAGGTTGTCCGTGGCGTCGACCTTGGATGGCGCCGACCCGGCGGCATTGCGCTGGGTCGCATCCAACTGCCTGGCGCCAGCGCTGCCCGCGGCCGGATTGCGGCTGCCGCGCCAGCTCTGGTTCTGCGCCTGCACCTGGGACAGCGCCTCGCGCGGCGAGCGCTCCAGCATCTGCTGTTCGGTGGGAATGCGCAGGACCTGGCCGCTCTTCAGCCGGTTGATGTTGCCATCGACGAAGGCGCCCGGATTCAGTTCCTGGAACGCAAGCATCGCCTGGGGTACGGAAACGCGATCGGTACGGTTGCGCTGGGCGATCTCCCAGAGCGTGTCGTTGGAAACGGTGCGATAGGTGTCGCTACCTGCCGGCGCGGTGGTACGCACCGGAGCCGGCGCCTGCGGGGCTCGCGGGGCGCCGGTCGCGCGCGGCGCGCTGACCGGCGCTTGCGGAGCGCTTGCCGCGGCCTGCGGGGAGTACAGCGGCGGATCCAGCAGGACGGTGTACTCGCGCAGCAGGCGGCCGTTCGGCCAGAGCACCTGGACCAGGAAGTTCAGGTAGGGCTCCTGCACCGGCTTCGACGAGGTCACGCGAATGACGCTCTTGCCGTTGGGCTTCACCACCGGCGTGAACTTCAGGTCGGTGAGGTAGTACAGGCGATCGACGCCCGCCTTGCTGAACTCTTCCGGCGACGCCAGGCTCGGGATCACCTCGCCCGAACCCAGGTCACGAACTTCGAGCAGCTCGATCTCGGCATCCAACGGTTGGTTCAACGCCGACTTCAGGGTGATTTCCCCCAGTCCCAATCCATGCGCCATGCCGGAAGTCAGGACCGAGGCCGCCGCGATTGCCCGAACCAGTGTACGAAGCCGAACCATAGTGTAATCCCTTGGTTTTAATATCTTTTCTCGTTTCACGAGAGGGAGTGCGTCGGTGCTTGCTGTCCGCTCGCCCAGCCATGCATGGACGGACGCTCCCCGGCAGCAGCGGATCGAACCAGTATTAACAAGCTCGAATAATTCTACAAATCTGTGGGTAAGTATCTTTTACAGATAGTGTTTTATCAACAACTCACCCAGGAGCACGGCATTCAGCGCGGCACCTTTTCGCACATTATCAGACACAATCCACAAATTGACCTGACAGGGATCAGCCTGCCCCGCCCTCACCCGGCCGACATAGGTCTCGTCCTGGCCGAGGGCATCGCCGACCACCGTCGGATAATCGCCCTCGCCGACCCATTCGATACCTTTCGTCGCCTCGAGGACCCGCGTCACCGCAGCCAGGTCCACCGGTTCCGCGCACTGCAGGGTCACGCTGAGGCTGTCGCCGAAGAATACCGGCGCCTGGATGCAGGTAACGTTCAACGGTCCGATACGCTCGCCAAGCAAGGCCTGCACCTCCGCGAAGATGCGCCGCTCGATCGCGCTGTGCCCCTCGGCATCCACTGCGCCGACCTGCGCCAGCAGGTTGAAGGCGATCTGGCGGTCGAAGAGACGCGGCTCCAGGGGGCGCGCATTGAGCAGTTCGGCGGTCTGCCGGGCGAGTTCCTTCACCCCTTCGCGCCCCAGACTGGAGACGGAGAGGCAGGCTGTCAGGTTCAGTTGCCGGCAATCCAGCGTGGCCAGTAGTGGCGCCAGCACTTCGCACAGTTCGGCGGCTACGGCGCAAGGACTGGACAAAAGGAACGGCGCCGCTTGCGAGGCCAGGCGTTCGGCATTCACCGAAACCATGACCGGCGGTGCGACGCTCGGTTCCAGGGCGCCGCTCAGGTCGATCACCGAACAACCCGCCGCGCGGGCGCGCTCGGCATGGGTACGCGACACCTCGGCTGCCGCGGCGAAGAAGGCCAGGCCGACACTGGAAAAATCGAAGCTATCGACATCGCCGACGCGCAGGCTGCTTTCGGCGAAACCCATGCGCTGCCCGGCCGACTCGGCGCTGGCCAGCAGGTGCAAACGATGAAGCGGGAAGTCGCGTTCGTCGAGGAGACCGACCAGAGCCTCGCCAACCGATCCGGTGGCGCCTACGACTGCGACATTGAGGGGCTGGGACATGGGAAAAGCCTCGGCGGTCTGCGAAATAGGCGTGGCACTTTACTTGCCCACCTTCGCCCAGGCAATCGAGGCGCCGCCCATTGCGGGCGGCGCCGGATCGATCAGCGCTCCAGCAGGATGCGCAGCATGCGCCGCAGCGGCTCGGCAGCGCCCCACAGCAACTGGTCGCCGACGGTGAAGGCGCCGAGATACTGGGAGCCCATGTTCAGCTTGCGCAGGCGCCCGACCGGAACGCTCAGGGTGCCGGTGACGGCGGCCGGGGTCAGCTCGCGCACGCTTACCTCGCGGTGGTTCGGCACCAGCTTGACCCAGGGATTGTGCTGGCTGATCAGGCCCTCGATGTCGGTCAGCGGCACATCCTTGTTCAACTTGATGGTCAGCGCCTGGCTGTGGCAACGCATGGCGCCGACGCGCACGCAGATACCGTCGACCGGGATCGGGTTCTTGAAGCGGGCGAGGATCTTGTTGGTCTCCGCCTGGGCCTTCCACTCTTCGCGGCTCTGCCCGTTGGGCAGTTCCTTGTCGATCCAGGGGATCAGGCTGCCGCCCAGCGGCGCGCCGAAATGCTCGGTGGGGAAGGCTTCGCTGCGCAGGGTCTCCGCCACCTTGCGGTCGATGTCGAGGATCGCGCTGGCCGGGTTGGCCAGGTCATCCGCCACCGATGCATGGGCGGCGCCCATCTGCTTGAGCAGTTCACGCATGTTCTGCGCGCCGGCGCCGGAGGCGGCCTGGTAGGTCATGGCGCTCATCCACTCGACCAGCCCGGCGTCGAACAGCCCGCCCAAGGCCATCAGCATCAGGCTGACGGTGCAGTTGCCGCCGATGTAGTTGCGGGTGCCGGCGTCCAGGGCCTGGTCGATGACCTTGCGGTTGACCGGGTCGAGGACGATCACCGCGTCGTCTTCCATGCGCAGGCTGGAGGCGGCATCGATCCAGTAGCCCTGCCAGCCGGCCTCGCGCAGCTTGGGGAATACTTCGCTGGTGTAGTCGCCACCCTGGCAGGTCAGGATCACGTCGAGGGTCTTCAGCTCGTCGATGCTGTAGGCGTCCTTCAGCGGAGCGATGTCCTTGCCCACTTCCGGGCCCTGGCCACCGACGTTCGACGTGGTGAAGAACACCGGCTCGATCAGGTCGAAGTCCCGCTCTTCCAGCATCCGCTGCATGAGTACGGAACCCACCATCCCGCGCCAACCGATCAGACCTACACGCTTCATCGCAACTACACCTATATGAGAGAAGTGAGCTGGCCGGCAGCCATCATGGCGCCGGCCAAGCCCGTCAGATTACAGATTCTTGAGTGCCGCGACTACGGCATCGCCCATTTCCCGGGTGCCGACCTTGCGGCAGCCTTCGGACCAGATGTCGCCGGTGCGCAGCCCCTGGTCAAGGACCTTGCTCACCGCCTGCTCGATGGCGTCGGCGGCGGTCGCCTGGCTGAAGCTGTAGCGCAGCATCATCGAGACCGAGAGGATGGTAGCCAGCGGGTTGGCGATGCCCTGACCGGCGATGTCCGGAGCGGAACCGTGGCAGGGTTCGTACATGCCCTTGTTGTTCGCGTCGAGCGAGGCAGAAGGCAGCATGCCGATGGAACCGGTCAGCATGGAAGCCTCATCCGACAGGATGTCGCCGAACATGTTGTCGGTGACCATCACGTCGAACTGCTTGGGCGCGCGCACCAGCTGCATGGCGGCGTTGTCCACGTACATATGGGAAAGCTCGACGTCCGGGTAGTCCTTCGCCACCTCTTCCACCACTTCCCGCCACAGCTGGCTGGAGGCGAGGACGTTGGCCTTGTCCACCGAGCAGAGCCTGTTGTTGCGTACGCGGGCCATGTCGAAACCGACGCGGGCGATACGACGGATTTCGCTCTCGCTGTACGGCAGGGTGTCGTAGGCCTGGCGCTCGCCGTTCTCCAGCACGCGCTGCTCGCGGGGCTGGCCGAAGTAGATGCCGCCGGTCAGTTCGCGGACGATGAGGATGTCCAGCCCGGCGACCACTTCCGGCTTCAGGCTGGAGGCCGCGGCCAGTTGCGGGTAGAGGATGGCCGGACGCAGGTTGGCGAACAGGCCCAGTTGCGAACGAATCTTCAGCAGACCGCGCTCGGGACGGATATCGCGTTCGATCCTGTCCCATTTCGGCCCTCCTACCGCGCCCAGCAGCACCGCATCGGCCTGGCGCGCGCGCTGCAGGGTCTGGTCGGCCAGCGGCACGCCGTGCTTGTCGATGGCCGCGCCACCGATGACGTCCTCGGCCAGTTCGAAGCCGAGCTGGAACCTGTCGTTGGCCAGTTCCAGCACCTTGACCGCTTCCGCCATGATTTCCGGGCCGATACCGTCACCGGGGAGAACCAGGATCTGCTTGCTCATAACACCCTCTTGTCCTTCATTCATTGAACGGCGGGCATGCGCCGCCGTGATCGAACCGTCACTCCCGACGCAGCCACAGCACCAGCACGTCGGTGCTGAACGAGCCGTCGTCGGCAATCTCGAAATACTCTCTGACTTCCTCGCCCACCGCCAGCTGCAAGCTGCGGATCGCCTGGCGGAACACCTCCGGCGTACGCATCCGCGCGACCCACGACTGGAACTCCAAGCGCAGACGCTGGCGCCGGCTTCCGGTGACCAGCAACCCCGCCTCGCCGCTCAGGCGCGCCCACTCGGCCGGCGAGTAGTTGCGCACATGGCTGGTGTCGCGGAGCAGCTCGACGGTCTGCAGGAAGGTGTCCGGCAAGGCCTGCCCGGGCGCCGCCACGTCGACGAAGATCGCCACCCCGCCGGGCTTGAGCACCCGCCGCACCTCGCGCAGGGCCAGGCCGACGTCGCGCCAGTGATGGGTGGAATAGCGACTGAAGACGAAATCGAACTCGCCGTCGGCGAAGGGCAGGCTCTCCGCCTTGCCCTGCTCGGTGCGGATGTTCGCCATGCCCCGTTCCGCGGCGCTCTGCGCCACCACGGCGAGCATCTCGGCGGAAAGATCGTAGGCCACCACCTCCCCTGCCAGGGCGGCGACCTGGAAGCTCACGTGGCCGGCGCCGCAACCCAGGTCGAGGACCCGCGCTTCCGGGCGCCCGGCCAGGGCGTCGCGCAGCAAGGCGAATTCCTCGCCCTGGGCATGCACGGCGCTGCTCAGGTAGGCCGCAGCCTGGGCGCCGAACTGGCGCTGGACAACGTCATCGTGGTCGCTCATGAACCTACTCCGGGAGAAAAACCGGGCGCACCCTACCCAGGATGCGCCCGGCAAGGGGACTCGCGTGGCGCTCAGCGGAACAGCCAGGGCTGCTGCTGGCGGTAGCCGTCCTCGAAGGCACGGATCGCATCGGCGTCCTGCAGCGTCAGGCCGATGTCGTCGAGGCCGTTGAGCAGGCAATGCTTGCGGAACGGGTCGACCTCGAACCCCAGCACCTTGCCATCAGGACGGGTAACGGTCTGCGCCGCCAGGTCGATGGACAACTGGTAGCCTTCGTTCGCCTCAACCTGGCGGAACAGTTCGTCCACCTCGGCCTCGGGCAGGATGATCGGCAGCAAGCCGTTCTTGAAACTGTTGTTGAAGAAGATGTCGGCATAGCTCGGTGCGATCACCGTGCGGAAACCGTACTCGTCCAGCGCCCAGGGCGCGTGCTCGCGGGACGAGCCGCAGCCGAAGTTCTCCCGCGCCAGCAGTACGCTGGCGCCCTGGTAGCGCGGCTGGTTGAGGACGAAGTCCGGGTTCAGCGGACGCTTCGAGTTGTCCTGTCCCGGCTGCCCGACATCCAGGTAGCGCCATTCGTCGAACAGATTGGGGCCGAAGCCGGTGCGCTTGATCGACTTGAGGAATTGCTTGGGAATGATCTGATCGGTATCGACGTTGGCGCGATCCAGCGGAGCGACGAGACCGGTCGTCTGGGTATAGGGTTTCATCTCGGTTCTCCTCAGGCGAGCAATTCGCGGACATCGATGAAGCGGCCGTTGACGGCCGCGGCGGCGGCCATCGCCGGGCTGACCAGGTGGGTACGGCCACCGGCGCCCTGACGGCCCTCGAAGTTGCGGTTGGAGGTCGAGGCGCAGTGTTCGCCGCTCTCCAGCCGGTCCGGGTTCATCGCCAGGCACATGGAACAGCCCGGCTCGCGCCATTCGAAGCCGGCCTCGATGAAGATCCGGTCCAGGCCTTCCTTCTCGGCCTGCTCCTTGACCAACCCGGAACCCGGCACCACCAACGCCTGCTTGATGGTCGCGGCGACCTTGCGGCCCCTGGCCACTTCGGCGGCGGCACGCAGGTCCTCGATCCGCGAGTTGGTGCAGGAACCGATGAATACCCGGTCCAGCTGGATGTCGGTGATCGCCTGGTTCGGCCGCAGGCCCATGTATTTCAAGGCGCGCTCGATCGAACCGCGCTTGATCGGGTCGCTCTCGCGGGCCGGGTCCGGCACGTTCTGGTCCACGGCCAGGACCATTTCCGGCGACGTGCCCCAGCTGACCTGCGGCTTGATCTGCGCGGCGTCCAGCTCGACCACGGTATCGAAGCGGGCATCGGCGTCCGACACCAGCCCCTGCCAGCAGGCGACGGCCTGGTCCCATTGCTCGGCGCTCGGCGCGAAGGGCCGGCCCTTCACGTAGTCGATGGTCTTCTGGTCGACGGCGACCAGGCCGACGCGGGCGCCCGCCTCGATCGACATGTTGCAGATGGTCATCCGCCCTTCGATGGACAGGTCGCGGATGGCGCTGCCGGCGAACTCGATGGCGTGGCCGTTGCCGCCGGCGGTGCCGATCCTGCCGATCACCGCGAGGACGATATCCTTCGCCGTGACGCCGGCCGGCAGCCTGCCTTCGACCTTGACCAGCATGTTCTTCATCTTCTTCGCCACCAGGCACTGGGTCGCCAGCACATGCTCGACCTCGGAAGTGCCGATGCCGTGGGCCAGCGCGCCGAAGGCGCCGTGGGTGGAAGTGTGCGAGTCGCCGCAGACCACGGTCATCCCCGGGAGGGTCGCGCCCTGCTCCGGACCGACCACATGGACGATGCCCTGGCGCACGTCGTTCATCTTGAATTCGGTGATGCCGAAGTCGTCGCAGTTCTCGTCGAGGGTCTGCACCTGCAGGCGCGAGACCTCGTCGGCGATGGCGGCGATGCCGCCCTTGCGCTCGGTGCGGGTGGTCGGCACGTTGTGGTCCGGGGTGGCGATGTTGGCGTCGATCCGCCACGGCTTGCGCCCGGCCAGGCGAAGACCCTCGAAGGCCTGCGGCGAGGTCACTTCGTGCAGGATATGGCGGTCGATGTAGATCAGCGCCGAACCGTCGTCGCGCTGCTTGACCAGGTGCATGTCCCAGAGTTTGTCGTAGAGGGTCTTGCCGGCCATCGGGATTTCCTCATCAGCTTATTTCTATGCCCACAGGGCTTGTGAGGATGATCCTATGGCTTGTCTACGAATAACTCAAATTCATATTTTTCATCCAAAGCATTCCCAACAGGAATCCATTGGCGCTAAGCTCCGGGCAGCCGAAACCAGCGGAGGCCCGCAATGGACCTGAACAGCCTCAACACCTTCATCGCCATTGCCGAGACCGGCAGCTTCTCCGAAGCCGGCGAGCGCCTGCACCTGACCCAACCGGCGGTGAGCAAGCGCATCGCCGCCCTCGAACAGCAGCTCAATGCCCGGCTGTTCGACCGGGTCGGCCGCGAGGTCAACCTCACCGAGGCCGGGCGCGCCCTGCTGCCGCGCGCCTACCAGTTGCTCAACGTGCTCGACGACACCCGCCGGGCGCTGAACAACCTCGCCGGCGAGGTCAGCGGCCGGCTGGTCCTGGCCACCAGCCACCACATCGGCCTGCATCGCCTGCCGCCGCTGCTGCGCGCCTTCACCCGGGCGCATCCGCAGGTGGCGCTGGATATCCAGTTCCTGGATTCGGAAGTGGCCTACGAGGAGATCCTTCATGGCCGTGCGGAACTGGCGGTGATCACCCTGGCCCCGGAAACCGCCGAACCGGTGCGCGCAGTCCCGGTGTGGGACGACCCGCTGGACTTCGTCGCCGCCCCGGAGCACCCGCTGGCCCGACAGGGCACGGTGTTCCTCGCCGACGTCGCCAAGCACCCCGCGGTATTCCCCGGCGGCAACACCTTCACCCACCACATCGTGCGGCGCATGTTCGAAGCCGAAGGGCTGACGCCGAACATCGCCATGAGCACCAACTACCTGGAGACCATCAAGATGATGGTCTCCATCGGCCTGGCCTGGAGCGTGCTGCCGCGGACCATGCTCGACGACCAGGTGGTGCGCCTGCCGCTACAGGACATCCAGCTCAGCCGCCAGCTCGGCTACATCCTGCACACCGAGCGGACCCTGTCGAACGCCGCGCGCGCCTTCATGCGCCTGCTCGACGAACAGGCATTCGGCAACGGCACTCCAGCGGCCTGAAGCGATTCAGGTCGAACGCCACGGGTAGGCCCTCCCCTCTTCGCCGTCCGCGGCCAGCGCTCACCCGACCTGCATGCCAATGCCCTCGCGACTCAGCCCTCGCCGACCCACGCCTGCACCTCGACCTCCACGTCGACCCCCAGCGCCAGCCCGGCGGTCACCGTCGAGCGTACCGGCAAGGCCCCCTGCACATGACGCTGGTAGACCTCGTTGAAACCGGCGAAGTGGGCCATGTCCGACAGCCAGACGGTGACCTTCACCAGTTGGTCGAAACGCGCGCCACAGCTCTCCAGGGTCTCGCCGATGCGTGCCATCACCGCTTCGGTCTGGGTCTGGATATCGCCACGTACCACCTCGCCGCTCGGACTCATCGGCACCTGTCCGGAAAGAAACAGGAAGCCGCCGGCCCGCACCGCGCGGGAAAAGGGAAACGGCAGGCTGCTGGGGTAACGC
>NZ_SCND01000299.1:0-7608 GCF_005503585.1 Pseudomonas sp. 2VD | reverse complement strand
GAGCTATATCTGCAACCCGAACAACCCGACCGGCACCCTCACCCCGCACGAGCGGATCGTCAGGGCGATCGAACGCAAGCCCGAGCGCAGCGTGGTGCTGGTCGACGAGGCGTATATCCATTTTTCCGACGCACCCAGCGTCGTCGGCCTGGCCGTCCAGCGCCAGGATGTGCTGGTCCTGCGTACCTTCTCGAAACTCTACGGGATGGCCGGCGCCCGGCTCGGCCTGGCCATCGGGCATCCGCAGTTGCTGGCGCGGCTGGAGCGCTTCGGCGGCCACAACGTGGTGCCCTCGCCGACCGCCCACGCCGGGCTGGAAAGCCTGCGTGACGACGACCTGGTGCCACGGCGCAAGCAGCAGAACGCAGAGGTCCGCGAGCGCACCATCGCCTGGCTGCGCCAGCAGGGCTTCCGCTGCACCGCCTCGCAGTCCAACTGTTTCATGGTGGATATGCGCCGTCCCGCCGAGCTGGTCATCGCCGAACTGGAGAAACAGCGGGTGCACGTCGGCCGCCCGTGGGCCTCCTGGCCCAACTGGGTCCGTGTGACGGTAGGCAGCGAGGAAGAGATGCAGGCGTTCCAGAGCGCCTTCGCCAGCGTCAGCCGGCGCCACCAGGTCGCCATGCGCTAGCGCTGCGTCTCTGCGACGCAGGGCGGATGACCGCGCTGCGATTATCCGCCCTGCTCATGGCCCGAGGCGAGCAGCCAAGGGAATCGGGTTCGCCCGTTACCAGCCAGCCTGGCCGACGGTCATGGGACGAAGCGGGTTGGCCGTGGGGCTCAGAGAACCGCCAGGGCCGCCGCGTAGTTCGGCTCGTCGGCGATTTCGCCGACCAGTTCGCTGTGCAGCACCTTGTTCTGCTCGTCGAGCACCACCACGGCGCGCGCGGCCAGGCCGGCCAGCGGGCCGCTGGCGATGGCCACGCCATAGTTCTCGAGGAACTCGCGACCGCGCAGGGTCGACAGGTTGACTACGTTCTCCAAACCTTCGGCGCCGCAGAAGCGCTTCTGCGCGAACGGCAGGTCGGCGGAGATGCACAGCACCACGGTGTTGGCCAGCTTGCCGGCCTCGACGTTGAACTTGCGCACCGAGGTGGCGCAGGTCGGGGTGTCGACGCTGGGGAAGATGTTCAGCACCTTGCGCTTGCCGGCGAAGTTTTCCAGGGTCACGTCGGCGAGGTCGCCGCCGACCAGGCTGAAGGCCGGAGCCTGGGCGCCTTTCTGCGGGAGCTGGCCATCGACGTTGACCGGGTTGCCCTTGAGAGTCACTTGAGCCATTGCGTTGATCCTTCTAGTCAGTGAGAAGCCGCCGGCCCTGTGGCCGGCGGCGGAAGCATTCGGGGCCGGCGACGATGCTAGCACGCTTTACCCGAGCGAAAACCTCGGGTTTGAGCGTCGCCGTCCCCCGAGGCTCAACTCCTGGCCTTGGCGAAATACTCCCGGGTCAGGCGGAACACCACCGGACTCAGCAACAGCAAGGCGATCAGGTTGGGAATCGCCATCAGCGCGTTGAGGGTATCCGCGACCAGCCAGGCGAAGTCCAGCTGGGTCATGGCGCCGAACGGAATCGCCAGGGTCCAGACGATCCGGAACGGCAGGATCGCCCGGGTGCCCACCAGGTACTCCCAGCAGCGCTCGCCGTAGTAGCTCCAGCCGAGGATGGTGGTATAGGCGAACACCACCAGGGCCAGCGACAGGATGTAGTGGCCGACGCCCGGCATCGCCGCCTCGAACGCCGCCGAGGACAGCGCCGCGCCGCTGGCGCCGCTGGTCCAGACGCCCGAGGTGATGATCGCCAGGCCGGTCAGACTGCAGATGATCAGGGTATCGATGAAGGTGCCGAGCATACCGATCAGGCCCGAACGCACCGCGCTATGGGTCGTGCCGGCGGCCTGGGCGATGCCGGCGGTGCCGAGGCCAGCCTCGTTGGAGAAGATCCCGCGTGCGACGCCGAAACGGATTGCCGCCATCACCGCTGCGCCGGCGAAGCCGCCGGTGGCGGCGATCGGCGTGAAGGCGTGGGTGAAGATCAGTTGGAACGCGCCGGGAATCGCCTCGGCATGGACCACCAGGACGATCACCGAGGCGACGATGTAGCCGACGCACATGAACGGCACCAGGGCTTCGGCGACCTTGCCGATACGGCGGATGCCGCCAAGGATCACCAGCCCGGTGACGAGCATGGTGGCGACCCCGGTGACCCAGTCGGGCACGCCGAAGGAAACCTCCAGGGCATCGGCCATGCTGTTGACCTGGACCATGTTGCCGATACCGAAGCCGGCGAGCCCGCCGAACAGCGCGAAGGCCGCGCCGAGCCAGGCCCAGCGCTTGCCCAGACCGTTCTTGATGGCATACATCGGACCGCCGACGTGTTCGTTGCGCTCATCCTTCTCGCGGTAGTGCACCGCCAGCACCACTTCGGAGAACTTGGTGGCCATTCCCACCAGCGCGGTGCACCACATCCAGAACAGCGCGCCCGGGCCGCCGAGGAAGATCGCCGTGGCCACCCCGGCGATGTTGCCGGTACCGACGGTGGCCGCCAGGCAGGTCATCAGCGCCTGGAACGGGCTGATCTCGCCGCTGCTCTCGTCATCCTTGCTACGCCCCTGCCAGAGCAGGCGAAAGCCGACTCCCAGGCGCACCAGGGGCATGAACTTCAACCCCAGCATCAGGTACAGGCCGGTGCCGAGAATCAGCACCAGCATCAACGGCCCCCAGACCACGCCGTTCAGGTCGACCACCCACTTCTGCAAGCTTTCCATCAGCGATCCTTATTCTTGTTCGAATGAATGCGGCCTGGCGGCAGTGGGCATCCGGAACTCGGACGAACATCCCTGCTCGACAGGCCAAGGCTGCCGATCCTAACGAGGTTATCCCGGCGAAATCGAGAAAAATCTTCACCAGGAAGCCTGCGTCTCATTGCGTCTCGCCGGCCGCCTGGCGACCGAACAGTTCCACCAGCCAGTCGACGAACACCCTCACCCGCGGCGACAACTGGCGCTGCGAGGGATACACGGCATGCAGCGGCAGCGATGGCGGCAACCATTCGCCGAGCACTTGTCGGAGGCTGCCGTCGGCCAGGCCGGCGGCGACGTGATAGTGCGGCGCCTGGATCAGCCCGAGCCCGGCCCGGCAGGCGGCGACGTAGGCATCGGCGTTGTTGACGCTGACCCGGCTGCGCATCGGCAGCGTGCGTAGGCGCCCGTCGACGCTGAACTCGAAGTCGGCGGTACGCCCGCTGGAAGGCGACTGGTAGTTCACCGCGAGGTGCCCGCCGAGTTCGGCGAGCTGCCGCGGATGGCCATGACGCTCCAGGTAGGCGGCGCTGGCGCAGGTCACCTGCGGCAGGTCGGCCAGGTGCCGGCCGACCAGGCTGGAATCGTGCAGCTCGCCGACCCGCAGCACGCAGTCCGCACCCTCGCGCAGCAGGTCGACCAGGCGATCGTTGCTGCTCAACTGCAGCTCCAGTTCCGGGTAGCGCTCGCAGAACTCCGGCAGGAACGGAATCACCCGCATCCGCCCCAGTGCGCCCGGCAGGTCGACCCGCAAGCGCCCGCGCGGGTTGTTCAGGACGCGTGGAAAGCAGCTTTCCGCCTCCTCCAGGTCCGCCAGCAGGCGCACGCAACGCTCGTAGTAGGCCTGCCCGTCGAGGGTCAGGCTGACCTGGCGGGTGGTGCGCTGCAGCAACTGCACGCCAAGGTACGCCTCCAGTTGCTGGATCGCCTGGGTCACGCTGGCGCGCGGCAGCTCCAGGCTGTCCGCGGCCTTGCCGAAGGCGCCCAGCTCGACGATGCGGGTGAAGGCCTGCATGGCCTGGAAACGATCCATCGGACGTCCTCGATTATTTGGAAAATACGAATGGTAAAACCGTAATTATGGGCTTTATCCAGGCCAATGCGGAGCGAAGAATGACGGCGTTTTCCTTCCCTCCCGCGAGGCTCGACACATGAAAACCCGTCAACTCGGCCACAACGGCCCTTCCGTCTCCGCCATCGGCCTCGGCTGCATGGGCATGACCGACTTCTACACCACCGGCGGCGACCGCCAGGAGGCCATCGCCACCCTGCATCGCGCCGTGGAACTCGGGCTGAACTTCTTCGATACCGCCGACATGTACGGCCCGCACAGCAACGAGGAACTGCTCGGCGAGGCCCTGCGCGGCAAACGCGAGCAGGTGTTCCTGGCCAGCAAGTTCGGCATCGTCCGCGACCCTGCCAATCCCCAGGCGCGCGGCGTCGACGGCAGCCCGGCGTATATCCGCCGCGCCATCGAAGGCAGCCTGAAGCGCCTCGGTACCGACCGCCTGGACCTTTACTATCAGCACCGCATGGACCCGCAGGTGCCCATCGAGGACAGCGTCGGCACCCTCGCCGACCTGGTGAAGGCCGGCAAGATCCGCCACATCGGCCTCAGCGAAGCCTCGGCGGAAACCCTCGAACGTGCCCACCGGGTGCACCCGATCAGCGCGTTGCAGAGCGAGTACTCGCTGTGGACCCGCGATCCGGAGGACACCGGGGTGCTCGCCGCCTGCCGTCGCCTGGGCATCGCCTTCGTCCCCTACAGCCCGCTGGGCCGAGGTTTCCTTACCGGCACCCTGAAGCGCCCGGAAGACTTCGCCGCCGACGATTACCGTCGTTTCAGCCCGCGCTTCCAGGGCGAGAACTTCGCGAAGAACCTGAAGCTGGTGGACAAGGTCGGCGAACTGGCCGCGGCCAAGGGCGTGAAACCCTCGCAACTGGCGCTGGCCTGGGTGCTGGCGCAGGGCGATGACCTGATCCCGATTCCCGGCACCAAGCAGCGGCGCTACCTGGAGGAGAACGTCGCCGCGACGGAACTGCGCCTGAGCGCGGCGGAACTGGCCGAGCTGGATGCGATCTTCCCCGCCGAGGCGGTCGCCGGCAGTCGCTATAGCGAGGAAGGCATGCGCCTGGTCAATCTCTGAGACAGTGAAGCTGCGGTCACGTCCCCATATGCCGGAGCCTGGTTGTAGGGCGAATCACCGCTTGCGGTTATCCGCCGCTTATCCGGGGTATCGGCGGATACCGCCTGTGGCGGTATTCGCCCTACGGGTCTCTATCGCTCGCAATTTCCTGGCTGCCTACACGGCGGGGAAACGGCGACGGGCGAACCTCAGGGCGTCCACCAGTAGCGCACCACGTGGAAGAAGATCGGCGCGGCGAAGCACACCGAGTCCAGGCGGTCGAGCATGCCACCGTGACCTTCGATCATGTGCCCCCAGTCCTTGACCCCACGGTCGCGCTTGATCGCCGACATCACCAGGCCGCCGAAGAAACCCAGCAGGTTGATCAGCAGCGCGATCAGCGCCGCCTGCCAGAGGTTGAACGGGGTGATCCACCACAGCGAGGCGCCGATGGCGGTGGCCAGGGCGATGCCGCCGACGAAGCCTTCGACGGTCTTCGACGGCGACAGGTTGGGAGCGATCTTGCGCTTGCCGAACAGCTTGCCGCAGATGTACTGCATCACGTCGGAGAGCTGCACGACGATCACCAGGTAGGCGATCAGCAGCAGGTTGCGCCCCTCGAAGCCGGGGATGTCGAGGGTCAGCAGCGCCGGCACGAAGGAGATACAGAACACCGCCAGCATCAGGCCCCACTGCACTTTCGAGGCGCGCTCGAGGAAGTGCTTGGTGTCGCCGCCCAGCGAGGCGAGGATCGGCAACAGCAGGAACACGTACACCGGGATGAAGATCGAGAACATGCTGTACCAGTCGATGTAGATCAGCAGGTACTGCATCGGCAGCACGAAGTAGAACGCCGCCACCAGCGCCGGGTAGTCACTGCGCCGGGTCGGGGTGAGGGTGATGAACTCGCGCAGGGCGTAGAACGACACGCCATAGAACAGCAGGATCACCGCCGCCTGGCCGAGCCAGAAGGCGAAACCGATCACCAGGACCATCGCCCACCAGGCGTTGATCCGCGCGTTCAGGTTGTCGATCACCGCGTTCGGGCCGGGACCGGCGCGCCACTTGAGGACGAAGCCGACCAGCGAGGCGAGCAGCAGCAGCGCGCCGATCCCGCCGAAGAGCATCCAGGTCTGTTCGTTCATCTCAGGCCTCCTCTTCCGGCGCCAGGTCCAGCAGGGCCATGCGCGCTCGTTCGAGGAACGCCTCCTTGCCTTCTTCCGCCGTGGCGACCAGCGGCTTGCCGAAGCTCAGGGTGCAGAGCAGCGGCAACGGCAGCATGCGGCCCTTGGGCATGACCCGGTTGAGGTTGGCCAGCCAGACCGGCACCAGCTCGACGTCCGGGTGGGCCAGGGACAGGTGGTAGATACCGCTCTTGAATGGCAACAGCTTGACCTCGTCGTCCAGGTTGCGGGTGCCCTCGGGGAAGATGATCAGCGAATCGCCGCCGTCCAGGGCGCGGTCGAGGGGTTCGAGCGGATTGGCATTGGCATCGCTGCGCTGGCGGTCGACCAGCACGCCGTTGAACACCTTGTTGATCACGTAGCTGCGCAGGCCGGCCTTGTTCCAGTAGTCGGCGCCCGCCACCGGCCGGGTACGCCGCCGCACCTCCGGCGGCAACGAGGCCCAGAGCAGGACGAAGTCGCCATGGCTACTGTGGTTGGCGTAATAGATGCGTTGCTTGGGGATCGGCGTAGTGCCCAGCCAGAGGCTGCGCAAGCCGGTGATGGCGCGGGCGCCGGCGATGATGCCATAGGCGACGACTGATTCGAGCATGGGAAGACTCTTCAGGTTTGAGCGTTGAATAGAGGGATCGACAACAGGCACGACAAGGCCAGCAGGAACTGGGCGCCACAGGCCAGCGCCTGCCAGCGTAGCAGGCGCAGGGCGCCGCGGCTGCGCTGGTTCCAGGTGCGCCCCGCGGCGTCCGCGCGGGCCAGGCCGAGGTCGGCCAGGGCCCGGTCCAGGCCTTGGGTCTGCGCCTCCAGCCTGTCGCCGGCGCGGCTGAAACGTTCGAACAGTTCGGCGTCCAGGGCCACTCGCAGCGCCCAGTACTTCTGCCACAGGCCGAGCATGGCGATCGCCAGCATCGCCGCAGCGAAATAGCGCCAGCCGATGCCCTGCACGGCCTGGTACAGGCCCAGCCCGATGGCCAGCAGGGTCAGTGCGGCGGACAGCCGGTCGATCTCGCGGCCACGGCGCAGCAGCGCCGCCACCAGGGCCAGGGATTGCTCAGGCATGGCGCACCTCGCCCAGTTCCGCCGATGGCTCCGGCACGCTACCGCTCAGCGCCGCGAGGGTCCGCCGCTGGGCCTCACCCAGCAGCACTTGCGGTCGCGCCCGGCGTAACACGGCCACGGCCGACTCGACGTCCGCCGCGCGGCCGCTGAGCAGCAGCCAGGCGGCGACCAACGTGGCGCTGCGCGAATAGCCCAGGGCACAGGCCACCAGCAGCGGCCCTTGCGCCAGCAGTTCGTCGATCAGCGCGGCGGCGCGCCGGCAGTCCTCGACGTCCGGCGCGACCAGGTCGAGCAACGGCAGGCTGCGATAGGCCAGCCCCTGCGGCTCGCAGGAAAGTTCGGCGGTAGCGTCGAGCAATGCGCGGAAGCGGCCGTCGGCCAGTTCCGCGGACGACGGCAGGCGCCCCAGCCCGAGGCCCGGCCGCCCCTCGTCCGGCTGCGGCCGGC
>NZ_SCND01000298.1:0-7609 GCF_005503585.1 Pseudomonas sp. 2VD | reverse complement strand
GTCCCACCGTCCTACTCTGTCCCGCCTCGAAAAACGAAGCGGGACAGAGTAGGACGGTGGGACAGCGCCCGGCCAAGTCAGGCCGCCCGCCGCAGCAGGATTTCAGCAATGGCCGCATGGGCCAGGTGCAGGCGCTGGTAATACTGGGTTCTACCGCACCCGCACGCTTCCCATTTCATCGGGTCCGACATGTCGTAGTCCGTGTAATGCAACCGCACCACCCGCTCGATGGGCGGCGGAAGGTGCTTGTTCACGATCAGCTCAATGTCCGCCGTGCGATCCAGAGGACAGCGAGCCCCCGCCGTGGAGCGAGTCAGGTTTCCCCTGGTCGCCATCAGCATAGCAATCACATTGCTCCCGCCGCTAGCGTTGCCGGCTGAACCTACGCCGTTCGGTGGGTGCAGCTCGGCGGCCCAGGTCCGTAGCATCTCGTCAATTGGCTTGATCAAAATGCGGCCTCCTTCTGCGTTGGCCGCCCCTTCCACGACGGCGGCCGCTCATAGCCCCACGGCCGCACCGGTGACTTACCGGATGCGGGCAGGCGTCTGCGCCGCCAGCCCAGCCGGTGCATGATATGGCCAACTCGCATCTGCTCCGGTTTGCCCCAATGCCCGAAGTCGAGGTTGAGCGCGTCCCCCAGCAGGTCAGCACTGGTGACGGTCTCGCCGACGTACCCCTCCAGCCAACCGATCAACTTGTGCTCCCAGGCGTCGACGGTGTAGCGCTTGTCCTGCTCCTCCTCGAACAGCGCGCGCTCTTCACGCGAGACCCACCACTGATCTCCGGCGCGGTAGCAGAACAGCGCTTCTGCCCATAGCTGGTCACGGATCTCGCGCAGCAGGTCCAGATCCACCTTCGTGCAGAGGACCGGCCAGTATCGACGGTTACCGGTGGTGTCCTTCAGGTACTCCTCCTGGTTTGTAGTACCTACGAAAACACACTGTCGCGGCACATCGCGGGATCTGCGGCCATATTTCTCGCGGAAGGTATCAACCGATGCCGAGAAGAACTGCTTCGCCTTGGTGCTGTCGGCCTTGTTGAAGGCATCCAACTCGCCCAGTTCGCTGATCCATTTGCCGCGTAACATCTGAAATGTTTCTGTGTCACCAAGCACGAACGGGGTATCCATGAACCACTCGCCGCCCAGCACCGACATGGCAGTCGACTTGCCCTCACCCTGCAACCCTTCGAGGATCAGCACCGTATCCATCTTGCAGCCTGGGCGCATAACACGCGCAACAGCGCCGATCAGCCAGCGCTTGCCGGCCTTCATCGAATACGGGGTCTCCTCCACGCCCAGGGCCCTGTTCAGCCAATGCTCGATCCGCGGCGTACCGTCCCACTCCAGGCCCTCAAGGTACGCCCGCACCGGGTGAAAACTGTTCTTGCTGGCCACCACAGACACCGCTTCGAGCACCGGCGGCACCTTCGTCAACAGACCGTACTGCTGTGCCAGCCACTCGCACGCCAGCATGTCGTCCAGATCTGTCCACTCCCCCGTACCACCGCCATAGGGTGGCGTCCGCAGCTTCATGGTCTTGGCGCTGAACTCGTCATAACCGAGCACGCCTTGCCACCGTTCATCGTTCTGCAAGATGAGACTGATGTTCACCATGTGCGCCGCCAACCCACCGCCCTTGATCCGCAGCAAGCAGTCACGCCAGCCCCCTTCCGCCGGCGGCCGGACCACCGCCATGACCTGGGCGCGGACAACCTCCAGCCCCTCGGCACAGTGCAGGTCGTTGAAGTCAGTCCAGCCCTCCTCCCGCTCGCTGCCGAAGCGAGGGAGTACGAACTGGCCGCCCAGGATCGTGGCGGCGTTCTCCGCAGCCTGAGCGCCCGGATTCCAAGGCGATCCGTCCTGGCGGGTGGTCTTCCAGTCGTCATCGCCGCAGAAGATCAGCGGCCGCGACGGGTACTCGGTCTGCATCGCCTTGCCGACCGGCAGCAGGTTGCCGGCATCGAAGGCAATAGCCACCGCGCAGCCCGTCGCCATGTGCAGGCTGACGCCGGTCGCGTACCCTTCGGCAATCAACACCGGCTCGCCTGGCTCGGGGCGAGGACCGATCAGGCAGAACGCGCCTTCCTTCTGCATGCCGTAGGGCCAATAAGCCTTGTCCCGGCCGGTATCGGGCTGCTTCTCGGGGTAGATGATTTGCAGCCCCACCAACCCCTTGAGCGTCCGCATGGGCACCATGAAACGCCCGCCGTAACCGTAGCGGCCGCCGATCCCGACGATTTGCTTGCGGTCGAGATACGGCGCCTTGCCCTTCTCCGATAGCCGCTCCCACAGCCGCGCGGCGCCCTGGGCGGCACGCTGGGCGGCATAGGCGGCCTTCGCCGCCGCCTTGCGCTTGGCCTCTTCCTGCCGCGCGTGCATCAGCTCGCGCTCCTCGGCAGTCAAGCGAACACCCTTGAGCTTGAATTTCTCGTTGAGATCCTGCCGCCAGTTGCCGAAGCGCCCGAAATAGAGGGTCTTGCCGCTGGCAGTGGTGTATTCGTGCAGTACGTACCAGCCGGTAGCCTCCCCGTTCCGGTCGCCCTCGACCTTACAGCGCACCAACTTCCCGAACACCCAGCTCGGGCTCCGCTTGGTGAAGGGTTCAATTCCATGGTCTCGAAGCTGATTCAGCACTTCGTCCAAGGCTTCGTTACTCACCGGCGTCCCCTCCGCTCGTTGAACGATTGGCATTCGATGCAGGTTTGGCACCCCGGCACAGCTTCGCGACGGCGCGGCGGGATCGGCTCGCCGCAGCACTCGCACTCATGGGCCGATTCGCCAACCGCTACCAGCGCTCGGGCAGCCAATGCCGCCTCCATGCGCTCCAGCACCAGGTCATTGGCGTGATCCGCGATATCAGCCATTGGCCACCTCCCCGCGTTCGGCGCCCTTGGTGGTCTGGTGGACGTAGCGGGCACGCTCGTAGAGGCCGACCGCCGCGCGGATGATGCTCATCGCCAGCTTTTGGGTTTCGGCCAGCTCGGCCGCGTCAATGCGGCCGTCCTCGATATGGCGCGCGATGGTGGTGGCCGCGTTGGCCGACGTGTGCAGGATCTCGCCGGCACCGGCAATCAGGCTGGCCGGCACATCCTCGAACTGAAGCGGCGAAACGAAGAACCACAGGCTGTCGCCCAGCTCGGCATGCAGTGCGTCGAGCACCACCGCCCGCCCCTCGGCCGACACGTACCGCAGGAAGTCGAGCACGTCGTAGATGTTGAGGATGTGGCTGGTGTGGCTGGGGTCGAACTTGTGGGAGGTGGTGGAGACGCTGCGGCCGGTGGAGTGAGCGAAACCGGTGATGCCACCGTGGCACATGCGTTGATTGCGAGCGACGAGGTTGAGCGCTTCGCCCAGGGGGAGTACTTCGCGGCCCATACGATCGAACTGATCCGCGAACGAGGGTCGGGACATGGCAATTATTCCTGTTTACTGCCAGTGCCACGACGCCACCAACCTTGTTAGAGTAGGCGCCGTGGGCACATTGCATGGTGGTCACAAAGGCAGATGGCCGCTCTGTGGTGGAAACGCCATCTGCCGCCTTGGCCAGGTGATCGGCATCCCTGATCACCTGGCCATTGCAGCCAGCAACTCTGTGGTGGAGAGGCTGGCAACCCCAAGGCATCCGTGCCTTGGGCCTGGGAAGCTCGGTCGGCTGTGGTGGTACTTAGCGTGCTGCTCCAGCCGGCCTGGCTCCCCTCCCCCGGTGGTGGCGAGGGTTGTTACGTTGACTAGGCAACAGCCAATCCATCGTCGCGCTCGCCAAACACGTCCGGCCGCAACCGGTGGCGACTGACGCCGGTCAGGGCCTCGACCTTCAGCACCATTTCTGCCGGGCAGTGCCCACTACCTCGCAGATAGTGAGAAATCATTTGCTGGGACAGATTGACCCCGAACGCGGCGAGCTTTCGTGAAAGCTCGGATTGGCCCCCTGCCCGGGAAATCGCAAGCTGAAACGCGACTTTCATTGGTTCTTGATCTGACATAAGGCTTCCTCGGATGGAACTGGCGCCCAGCCTACAAACAAAGTTGTCGAATTTCAACAGACACTTTTGTTTGAGAGGCAACAAATCCTTTTGTAGCGTTCACCCCATGAACACACCAACTGAACGCCAAGCTGCAATTGCCGCCACGATTCGCAAGCGCCGCGAAGAGCTGAAGCTTTCCCAAAGCGAGGTAGCGAAAGGGGTCCGCGAGCTGCTAGGCGGCCAAGCCTTTACGCAACAGTCCTATGCTGCAATTGAGCAAGGGAAAACCAAGCACTCTAAATACCTGGCAGTCATTGCCCGAGTACTAGGCATTCCCCCTCAGTCGGTGGACCCCACGTTTCCAGCCGCCGCAAGCATCATGCCCCCTACGATCACAGCGGCAGAGCGGGCTACAGTAGCCGGCCCTACAGGGAGAAAATTGCCAGTGGTAGGCTCCATTGCAGCAGGCGCCTGGGTAGAGGCAGTCGATTTATTCCAGCCGGGGGATGCTGAGGAATGGGTAGATGCTCCAGGGCCAGTAGGCCCGGATGCCTTTGTTTTGATTATTGACGGGATAAGCATGAAGAATCCCGCCGGCCCCTTGAGTTTCGAAAGCGGAGACCGCGTGGTCATCGATCCATCAATCGAGGCAAAGCCGGGGGATCTTGTCGCAGCGAAGCTGACCAACTCTAATCGCATCACGTTCAAACGCCTTCAGATGGAAGATGGCGAGTGGTATTTGGAAGCACTGAATCCCGCTTGGGAACCCCGATACATCCGCGTCAACGAAGAATGGCAGATATGTGGCAAGGCAGTATGGCGCGTACAGAAGCTGTAGCAACAAACAAAATCTACAAACAAAACTGTTGACCAACCAACAAATCAGACTGTAGCTTTACCTCGACTCTCCACCACAGAGACGAGGTAACACCATGCAACGTTCCGCCACGGTACACGTCCACCCGGCCTGTACCTCCTCCCCGCAACAGATCCAACGCCTCCAGGCCGAAACTGGCTGCCTTGTCGTCATCTTCAACGGCAAAGCCCAGCTTGTAGCCAGCCGTACCCCGGGCCGCCGTTATTCGGTAACCACCACCTCCCCGTTTGGAGGTGACGCGGCATGACCTACGCACTCCGCCAACCATCCTTTGTGCGGCTCAAGGCTCAGCTCAGCCTCAACGGCCGCTTCAACCACGCCCTCTACGACGCCGAAACCCGTCAGGCAGTCCACGTCACTCTCGACATTGAGCGCGGCGCTGGACAGGTCCACGTCATCGTTCGAATGGGCTCCACGCTGAACAGCCTGGGCCTCCCGCTCGGCTCCCAGTCCAACGCCAACACCGTGGCCGACTACATCGAGTCCATCGCGAATGGCCGCCTGGACACCGCGGACGAGACCCCGGCTCGCCGCCGTTTCGACCAGGCTGCGTAGGGGGCCGCGATGAAAGACTTGTCCCTGCACCAGGCCGCGCAGCGCCTCGGGCTGACGCGTCCCGAGCTGATCAAGCGCATGAAGGCGGCCGGCCTGCTCGACAGCAACACTCTTCCAGCCGCTCCAGTCCGCGACCGCCTCTACCTGCGCGCAAAGGAAACGTCCTGGCATCACCCCGAACTCGGCATGCAGTACAGCCACTCGACGAAGGTGCGTCCGGCCGGAGAGGCATGGCTGGCCGACAAGCTCGGCATCCCCCGCGTCTGCCCGCCGGCGGTCCCGGACCGCCGCGAGGTTGGCTGACGAGCCCCGGCCCCGCGAATACGCCCGCCAGATCGTCACCCTTCGAACCATTGAGGAACGCAGGGCGGCCCTGGAGCGGGTGCCGGAACACCTACGGGAACTTGTACGAACCCACGTAGAGATCGCCTGGAACCACCCCAAGGGGAACAAATGAACAACGCACGCCGACGCCAACTGCAACAGATCACCGCTCAACTCGAAGAGATCCGCGAGCAGATCGAAACCTTGGTTAGCGAGGAGGAGGAGGCCCTGGACGCTATGCCCGAGAGCCTGCAAGCCAGCAACCGCGGAGCGCGCATGGAAGAGATCGTCGACCAACTCAACGAAGCAGCCAGCGGCATCGAGGACGCGGTAGCCGTGCTCAACGAGGCCGCCGCATGAGCACTCCTCACGACAACCAACCCGAGCTTCGCCTGACTCCGGCCCCACGCCCGGAGACGGTGGAACTCCTCTACCGCACCTTCGGCGACGTGCTGATCCCGCTGGAGCACCTGCGCATTCGGTACTTCCACAACCTCAACGAAGAGACGTTCAGCCGTTCGATCAAGGAACGCCGAATCCGCCTCCCCATCACCACCGTCGACCCGAGTCAGCGCGCCCAGCCATTTGTCGATGTGCGCCACCTTGCGGCCTGGATCGACTCACGAGCCTGGCAGGCCGACGAGGCATATGCCCGACTCGGCAGTAACGAGTAACCACACCGGCCGCCACCACCGGCCACTCACCACCAATGGAGAAAACCACCATGCATACCCAACACATCATTCTCGCGGCCACCACTCTCGCCGCGCTGCTGGTCCTGATCGCCACCGCCTATCTTGCTGGGCGCAAGGACAGGAAGAACGCGCAACAGCAGGCGGTCGACGAGGCGCTTTACCTCTGCCGCGCCTCGCACAGCCAGGAACTGACGGCGCTGCATGCCGACCTTGCCAAGCTGCGCACCAATGCCCAGCGCCTGCAACAGGTCATCGATGAGCAGCAGGAAGAGATCAGCGACGAGAAGGAACTTCGTCAAAACGTCGAAGCCGAGGCCACCGAGAAACTTGCGGATTGGCAGCAGCGCCACGAAGAGCAACAAGCGGAACTGAAACGCCTGGAGACGGAGCTGGAGACACGCATCGCGACCAATCATCGGCAGGCTGAGACCGCGAAGCTCCTCCGCGAGCAGAACTTGGCCGCCGAAGAACTGGACGCCATCCGCACCGCCAGTCGCCTCCTCAGCGGCCACGCTCGACAGTTCCAAAAGACCGGCACCACCAAGCGCAACGCAGACGCCGAAGCCCAACAGCAGCTCGCCGCGATCCTCCAGCGGCTCGCCATCACGAAATTGGCCAGCCAGAGCGCAGACGCCGAAGCGCAGGAGGCGGCATGAACTACTCCAGCCTCTCCGCTTCCGACCTGCTGAAGCACCGCAGCCACCACGTCGACAGCCTGACCCGCCTGCGCCGCGCCCGGCCGCAGTGGGACGAGGACGCTGCTCGACGCGCGGAAATCACGATGACCGATATCAGCGACCAGATCCGGGAGATCGACGAGATCCTGCGCCCCAGCGGCTGGGAATCGGTCGACCTCGACTACTCCGGCGACACCGCACCGATGTGCATGTGAGGCAGCGCGATGACAACTATCCCGGCTAGCCGCGTAGCGGCACAAGACCAGGGCGCCGCCCTGGCACACGCCACCCACAGCACCCAAGCCCCGGCCGCGCAGAAGCGCGGCGGCGGCCTGGCACGTCGCATCCAACTGATCGCCATCGCCCAAGGCCGCCAACCGATGCCCGAGGGTGGCGCTATAGAAAGCCACTGCTGCGCAGCAGCAGGCATATTCCAACCCGACCCTCAGCACACGCCGAAGGCGCGTATACCCCTCGAAAGGCTGCGCCGGGGCGCGAAGCACATAGCCACGCTT
>NZ_SCND01000297.1:0-7609 GCF_005503585.1 Pseudomonas sp. 2VD | reverse complement strand
AGCGACGCGTGGCGTTCTACCTGGCCGACGTTTCCGGCCATGGCGCTTCCTCGGCCTTCGTCACGGTGCTGCTGAAGTTCATGACCACGCGTCTGCTCTACGAGTCGCGGCGCAACGGCACGCTCCCGGAGTTCAAGCCGTCCGAGGTGCTGGCGCACATCAACCGCGGCCTGATCAATACCAAGCTGGGCAAGCACGTGACCATGCTCGGCGGGGTCATCGACCTGGAGAAGAACTGCCTGACCTACAGCATCGGCGGCCACCTGCCGCTCCCGGTACTGTTCGTCGACGGGCAGGCGAGCTACCTGGAAGGCCGTGGCCTGCCGGTGGGCCTGTTCGACGATGCGAGCTATGACGACCGGGTCATGGAGTTGCCCCCTTCCTTCAGCCTGTCGCTGTTTTCCGATGGCATCCTCGATGTGCTGCCAGGAGCTACGCTGAAGGAGAAAGAGGCTTTGCTACCGGAGCAGGTGGCAGCCGCCGGAGGCACCCTCGACGGGCTGCGCCAGGTCTTCGGGCTGGCCAACCTGGCGGAGATGCCGGATGATATCGCCTTGCTGGTGTTGAGCAGGAACCTTGCATGAGTACCGGTAAAATCCAGTTTGCCGAACAGAACGGCTCCTTCGTTCTGAAATTCGTCGGTGAGGTCCGCCTCACCCTGTGCTCGGCCCTGGATTCCACCATCGAAAAGATCTTCGCTGCGCTGAATTTCTCGGCGATCATCATCGATCTTACGGAAACCCAGAGCATCGATAGCACCACGCTCGGCCTGCTGGCCAAGCTGTCCATCCTGTCGCGGCAGAAAATCGGCCTGTTGCCCACGCTGGTGACCACCAATCCGGACATTACCCGTCTGTTGCAGTCGATGGGTTTCGATCAGGTGTTCAATATCGTCGATCGTCCGATTCCGTGTCCGGAGTGCCTGTCCGACCTGCCGCCGCAGGACCAGTCGGAAGATGTGGTGCGCGACAAGGTCCTGGAGGCGCACCGCATCCTGATGGGCCTCAACGAATCCAACCGCGAAGCCTTCCACGACCTGGTCAGCGCCCTGGAGCGCCATTAACCGGTCGATCCCTTCCCGAACTCCTGCTGAATCCGCTGCGCCGGAACGGGACGCCCTGCATGCGCGTCCCGCCGGCAGCGGCGATCAGTGGCGGGTCGCCAACTGGTATTCGAGCTTTTCCTGGTCGCGTGCGAACAGGCGGATGCCTTCGGCCAGCTTTTCGGTGGCCATGGCGTCCTCGTTCATCTGCCAACGGAAAGCGCTCTCGTCGAGCACCTGGCGCGGCTCGCCTTCGCCCGGCAGTAGCAGGCGCGGCAGCTCGCCCTGGGCGTCAGCCAGTTGTTGCAGCAGGTCGGGACTGATGGTCAGGCGGTCGCAGCCGGCCAGTTGCTCGATCTGGCCGAGATTGCGGAAGCTGGCGCCCATCACCACCGTCTTGTAGCCGTTGGCCTTGTAGTAGCGATAGATGCGCGAGACCGACTGCACGCCGGGATCCTCGGCGCCGGCGTAGTCGCGGTTCTCGCTCTTCTTGTACCAGTCGTAGATGCGCCCGACGAACGGCGAGATGAGGAACACCCCGGCGTCGGCGCAGGCCACCGCCTGGGCGAAGGAGAACAGCAGGGTCAGGTTGGTCTGGATGCCCTCGCGTTCCAGAATCTCGGCGGCGCGGATTCCTTCCCAGGTGGAGGCGATCTTGATCAGCACCCGCTCTCGGTCGATGCCCTGTTCGTCGTACAGCTCGATCAGGCGGTGGGCGCGGGCGAGGGTGGCCTCGCTGTCGAACGACAGGCGCGCGTCGACTTCGGTGGAAATACGTCCGGGAATGACTCCGAGGATGTCCTTGCCGACTGCCACGGCGAAGCGGTCGCAAGCCAGTCCGGCGTCGCCGCCGCTACCCGCGGTAGCCTGTCGAAGGTGCTCGGCGTAGCGCGGCAGGGCAGCGGCCTTGAGCAGCAGCGACGGGTTGGTGGTGGCGTCCACCGGCTTCAGGCGGGCAATGGCATCGAAGTCGCCGGTGTCGGCGACCACCGTGGTGTATTGCTTGAGTTGTTCCAGCTTCGAAGTCATGGCGAGGTCTTGTCAGGTGGGTTCTTGGGAAGAAGAATCCCCCGACCTTACCCGAGCCGCAGGCGCGGCTCAATGGGAGCTATCGCCCCGCCAGAAGTTCCAGCGCCTGGTCGAAAACCCGTAGCGGATCGGCGGCCTTGTGCACGTCCACCGAGAGCAACTGGCGGAATCGCCGGGAGCCGGGGAAGCCCTGGGCCAGGCCGAGGATATGGCGGGTCACGTGATGCATCGCGCCGCCTTCGGCCTGGTGTCGCTCGATGTACGGACGCAGACGGAGCAAGGCCTCGCTGCGACTGAGCGGCGGCGCTTCGCTGCCGAACAACTGGCTGTCCACCGCGGCCAGCAGGTAGGGGTTGTGGTAGGCCTCGCGACCGAGCATCACACCGTCGAAGGTCTGCAGGTGCTCGCGGCAGGCCTCGAGGGTCTTGATGCCGCCGTTGAGGACGATCTCCAGGTCCGGGAAGTCCTTCTTCAATTGCGCCGCGACCTCGTAGCGCAGCGGCGGCACCTCGCGGTTTTCCTTGGGCGAGAGCCCTTCGAGGATGGCGATCCGCGCATGCACGGTGAAGCTCCGGCACCCGGCCTCGCGCACCTGGCCGACGAAATCGCAGAGTTCGGCATAGCTGTCGCGCCCGTTGATACCGATGCGGTGCTTCACCGTCACCGCTATCTCCACCGCATCCAGCATCGCCTTCACGCAGTCCGCCACCAGCGCCGGATGCCCCATCAGGCAGGCGCCGATCATGTTGTGCTGGACCCGGTCGCTGGGGCAACCGACGTTGAGGTTGACCTCGTCGTAGCCGGCCTCTTCCGCCAGCCGCGCGCAGGCCGCCAATTCCGCCGGCACGCTGCCGCCCAGTTGCAGCGCCAGCGGGTGCTCGCATTCGTCGTAGCGGAGGAAGCGCTGGCGATCGCCGTGCAGCAACGCGCCGGTAGTGACCATCTCGGTGTAGAGCAAGGTGTGACGGGACAACTGGCGCAGGAAGAAGCGGCAGTGGCGATCGGTCCAGTCCATCATCGGCGCAACGGAGAAGCGGCGGGACAGTGTAGGGCGCGTCATTGCTGGCGTTGAGGCTTGATTCATCAGGTCTTTCGTGTGCGCTTTATCGGTGCATTTTTCGGGGTTTTCGGGCATATTTGGCGGGTTGGTGGTAAAAATTACCACTCGCCTAACGCCTTTTACCACCGGGACCGGGAGTTACGATGGCCACTATTCGCGCTCGGCGCAACGCCGATGGAACGGTGATGTACACCGCGCAGATTCGTATCAAGCGCGGAGGCGCGCAAGTCTATCAGGAGAGCGCAAGTTTCAGCCGGAAAAAGGCCGCTGAAGCATGGGCGCTCCGTCGGGAGGCTGAATTGGCCGAGCCTGGTGGCTTGGAGCGGGCCACGAAAAAGGGGGTACTGCTTCGGAACATCATCGCGCAGTACCTGGCCGACCGGGATAAGACTCGCCCGCTGGGTAAGACCAAGATCGCCACGCTGACCGCCATCGCCGCTTCCCACCTGGGCGATACCATCGACCGGGATATCACCAGTCAGGTGCTCGTTGACTATGCGCTGTGGCGTATGGGGCCGGACGGGGGAGGGGTGAAGGCGCAGACAGTTGCCAATGACCTGGCACATCTTGGGTCGGTGTTAGGAGTGGCGGAGGCAGCCTGGGGGTATCAAGTCGACCCGGACGTTATGGCGAAAGCCCGCAGAGTTCTCAAGAACCTGGGTTACAAGTTGCGCAGCAGGGAGCGTGATCGGCGCCCGACACTTGAAGAGTTGGATCGGTTGTTCCAGGCGTTCGAGCGCTCATGGCGATCGCGGCCGACCTCGATGTGCATGGCGAAGGTCGCTGCCTTCGCATTGTTCTCCAGCCGAAGGCAGGAGGAGATCATCCGTATCCGGTGGGCAGACCTGGACGAGGCCCGGGGCGCCGTCCTAGTCCGGGATATGAAGAGCCCGGGCGACAAGTGGGGTAACGACGTGTGGTGTCAGCTACCCGAGGAGGCAATGGCGGTCATCAAGAGTATGCCGCGGGCCTTCGACGAGATCTTTCCATACACCACCGATGCGATTCAGGGGGCATGGAGTCGCGCGATCACTGCCGCAGGTATAGAGGATCTGACGTTTCACGATCTGCGCCACGAAGCGATCAGTCGGCTGTTTGAGCTGGAGTGGGACATTCCCAAGGTGGCTTCGGTCAGCGGGCACCGAGATTGGAACTCTCTTCGGCGATATACCCATCTGCGTGGGTCTGGCGATAAATATGCTGGCTGGGAATGGCTCCCGAAGGTCCTGGCGATGCCGGTGTCCTTCGGGGAATGGGTTTCCAAGAAGAAGTCAGGCCGCCGGTCGGGCTCGGTTTAGCCGTTCATGGTCTTTCAGGGCGACCTCGCGCTGTTTGTCCAGATACGCCGCCAGGTCCGCCAAGTGAATGCCTCTGGCAGCCTTCTGGCTGGACTCGATCCGCGTGATAGGGATCTGGATCTGTCCGGCCAGGACCTTCCGCTGGAACTGCTCGACAGTCAGGTGACTGAAGTAGTCGGCGCATACTCTATTCAGCGGGATGATGGCGAGGCCGTTGTACTGGGCCATGAGAAGGAACAGGGTATTCATCAGTAGCACCCCGCTTGCCAGACGGCCAGCGTGCGGAGGCTCGGGAATACCTCCGCCGCGAACACTGCGACTAGGCCGAGGGTGGCGACGATGATGCAGAGGGCGGTCACTGTTCTTTGCATGCTCCGTCCTCCTTCTGCTTTTGTCTGGCATGCATCTGGTCGCTCAGGTCGATTATATGGCTACCTCTCGACCAATGATCTACAAGTAAGCAATCTCCATCCAGCTTTGCCGATAAAGGGAGTTCATCTTGAAGGTAGAAATTCCGTCGACGTTGGTTGAACGGACAATATGGGCGATTTGGTGGTTGTTTTTTGTCAGTGCCAGTTTGTGGTTGCTGGTCGGCAGTACTGCTTATTGGGTGAAAAATGGGTACCTTCCGGCTGATACTGCGGGATGGGCACAGGCTCTGGGTGGCTTTCTTGCGATAGCTGTTGCTATAGGTGTCCCCTACTTCCAGACGCGGAAGAGCATTGCAGATCGGCACGCCGAGGAGCGTTTCGCAAAATGCAGTAACAGTGGGGCTGCATATTCTCTGGTGTGTCACTTTGAGCAACTGATGTATCGATTGGCTAGGGAGGCAAGTAAAGCTGGATTTTCGACAGTGAAATCTGATGCTGTTCTGCGTAGGGAGCTCAAGGATACGGTGACGCTGTTGGAAGGAGTGCCCGTTACGGTTTTTGGTAGTGAGCTGGTATTTGTCGTCCTTGGTCTTCGCCAGATTGCAGTATTCTGCGAGCTTGCAGCAGAAAAACTTGAAGTCAAAGATTTCACTCAAGGGATTGATGTTAGTGATATTCGAGGGCAGGCACAGCAAAAACTTAAAGAGTTGGCGGGTTGGCGAGAAAACTTGGAAGCTAGTCTGGCCTTGCTGCACTCTGATAGAGAGTAAACTCATGCTGCCTCCCGTTGGTATAGGTCGATCAGGTCCGCGGCGTTGGCGGCGATGAGGTCTTCCGCTTCATCCGGGCAAACGCTGTTGCCGATGAGGCGGATCTGTTCGGTGTTGTTGATGGGGCGCCATTCGAGTTGGCCATCGGCGGTCTCGAACAAGCCGCGATCGATGATGTAATCGGGGCTGAAGCCCTGCGCCATCTTCAGCTCCGGTGCCTTGAGCATGCGCAGGGTGAAGTCCACCAGGGCATAGTCCCCCAGTAGCACCACGTCGGCGGGCTCGCTGAAGTGCTCCGGCAGATACTTGCGTAGGAACTCCGCGCACCGCTTTGCGCGTTCCAGCAGCTCGGGCGGCAGGATGCTGGCAGGAACCTTGGTCACCGTAACCAGTGCCATGCGCTCTCTGGTGGGAAGCGTATGCATGGGCTCGCGTAAGTCCTGGCAGTTGTGCCCAGTACCGTAGTATTTCACCAGGTACGCAGTAGCCAGGCGTTGATTCGTTCCGCGCCCCAGGATCGTACTGAGCGGCGCATCGGCAGCCCGGCCGTCACCGGTATAGAACCCTCCGTTGGCTTGCTCGAAGTGGCATGCAGCGATGGCGTGGTGCCCGCTTCCGGTGGTGATGGCGTTCATCGGCTGAAGGAGCCCATTGCCTACAGAGCCCTTGCGCAGCGTCACCATCGCTGCGGTAACCAGTGCGTGCTTTCGACTGCTCGCCACGACGGTGCCTAGAGGCTTGGCCAAACCGGGGGCGCGGGGAGCTTGTCCGGCTCGCTCGCCGTAGCCGATCTCCACCAGCGTTGCGGCTGACAGTGCGAAGTGTCCGCCCTTGACCTGGGCGACTTGCGTCCGCAGGGGCTCGGCCACGCTGAAGATGCGTTGGCTGCTTGCGTTGGCGAATTCCGTGAGGCTGGCCGCCGCCAGGTGTTGAGCATCCATCGGGACAAGGTAGGGCTGGTCGGCCATGACGGTGTGCCTCCAGAACCCCTTGGCCACCCTGCGGCAGGTGTTGTCTACCAGTGGTCGGGCGCGATCAAACAGGCTGGTGCCCAGGTCGCTCCAGTCGATGCACTCAGCGGCAGAGCGCCAAGGTAGCTGGCCCGGCTGCGGAGTCTGGTGACGTTTCGGGGAAGTCCAGACGATGGGGCGTCCGTCGGTGCGGCCGATCATGAACAGGCGTTTGCGAATTGTCGGGGCGCCGGCGTTGGCTGCTCGGCGTTCACGCCACTGAACATCACAGCCCAGGCCGCGCACCAGTGCTTGCTTGGGAACCCACAGCCCGATTGCGTCGAGTATCTCGGACATGTCCGGGTGGTCCTCGGCCAAGCCAGTGGTCAGGCAAGCGATGAATGCCCTAAACGTGCGGCCAGCCTCGCTCTTGATCGGTTTGCCGGATTCGTCGAGCGGTCCCCAGTCTTGGAACTCCTCCACATTCTCAAGGAAGAACATACGTGGGCGCGTCGCGTGTACCCAGCGGACCACGACCCAGGCGAGGGAGCGGACCCGCTTGCTGCGAGGCGCGCCGCCCTTGGCTTTGCTGAAGTGGCGGCAATCAGGCGAGGCCCACAGAATGCCCACGGGTTGCCCGCCGGTTGCCTCTAGCGGATCTACCTCGAAAACGTCTGTCCTGAAGTGGAGTGTGTTCGGGTGATTGGCTCGGTGAACGGCAATGGCAATGGGGTTGTGGTTGATCGCAATGTCTGGATCTCGATAGACGCGAGCGCCCCCGCTGCTTGCGCCGCCGGCACCGGCGAAGAGGTCGACATAAAGCTCTTTCTGAAACGGGAGGGCGCGCTGTTGGGCTGCCTGGTGGAGGTGCTGTTGGAAGCTGCTCATGCCCGTCCCCCTTCGGCTTTCTCCAGACGCTGGAGGAGGTCGGTGTTCGCGATGCGCAGCGCGGCGATCTCTTGGTTCTGCTCGCGGATCTGCGCGCACAGAGTGCGGATCAGTGCGTTATCGGTGGGCTTCGGTGGGCGCTTTCCCCCCTCGACAAGCTGCGCGGGCGAGCGAGTCATTAAGCGAAGCGTGGCTATGTGC
>NZ_SCND01000296.1:0-7674 GCF_005503585.1 Pseudomonas sp. 2VD | reverse complement strand
ACCTCTCGTTCCGTCAAGCGTTATTTTCGAAAATTTTCTTTTCTACTCAACCGCTTGCGCCGACCTTCAAACCATCTTCCGATCAGCGGGAGGCGCATTCTACAGCGTTCAAACTCGCTGTCAAGCACCTCGGTGAAGCTTCGTTTCGAATCCCTTTCGGGACCGAACCGCTGCGGCGAACAACCTGCCGGAGCGCTTCACCACCCCTCGGAGAGAATCCGTAAATCCTTGATTTTCAAGCATTTACTCTTCGTCGTCGCCGGGAGTGGTGCGCATTATAGGGAGATAGAAACTGGCGTCAACACTTATTTGAAAGAATTATTCAGCTTTCAGCGTGATGCGCGCGAAAGCCTTCTTCCCTGCCTGGAACACACGGGTTTCACCCAGCGCCAGCATGAAGGTGCGGTCGACGACCTGCCCATCCACCTTGACGCTGCCGGCACCCAGGAGATCGCGAGCCGCAGCCGCATTCTTCACCAACCCCGCCTTATTAAGGACAGAGGCAACGGGCATATCCTCGGGGGACGACAGCTCGATCTCCGGCAGGTCTTCCGGCAGCTCGCCCTCCTTCAGGCGATTGCCGGCCGACTTGTGTGCGCTCGCCGCCGCCTCCTCGCCATGGAAGCGGGCGACGATCTCCTCGGCCAGCTTGATCTTGATGTCACGCGGGTTGGCGCCCGCCTCGACGTCCTTGCGGAAGCTATCGATCTCATCCAGGGAACGGAAGCTGAGCAGTTCGAAGTAACGCCACATCAGCGTGTCAGGAATGGAGACCAGCTTGCTGTACATGACACCCGGCGCTTCCTGGATACCAATATAGTTGCCCAGCGACTTGGACATCTTCTTCACGCCATCCAGCCCTTCCAGCAACGGCATGGTCAGGATCACCTGGGCCTCCTGACCATAGGCACGCTGCAGCTCGCGCCCCATCAGCAGGTTGAACTTCTGGTCGGTGCCACCCAACTCGACGTCCGCCTTCAGCGCGACGGAGTCATAGCCCTGGACCAGCGGATAGAGGAACTCATGGATAGCGATGGGCTGATTGCTGGCATAGCGCTTGCTAAAGTCATCGCGCTCCAGCATGCGCGCAACGGTGTACTGAGAGGCAAGACGAATGAAGTCAGCCGGGGTCAGCTGGTCCATCCAGGTGGAATTGAAGGCTACTTCGGTCTTGGCCGGGTCGAGGATCTTGAAGACCTGGGACTTGTACGTCTCCGCATTCTCCAGAACCTGCTCGCGCGTCAGGGGAGGACGGGTAACACTTTTCCCACTGGGGTCACCGATCATCCCAGTGAAGTCACCGATGAGGAAGATCACCTGATGCCCCAGGTCCTGGAACTGGCGCAGCTTATTAATAAGCACGGTATGGCCAAGATGCAGATCGGGAGCGGTCGGGTCGAAGCCGGCCTTGATCCGCAAGGGCTGGCCACGCTTCAGCTTGGCCACCAGTTCCGCCTCTACCAGGATCTCGTCTGCACCGCGCTGGATCAGCGCCAGCTGCTCTTCAACCGACTTCATTTACAGGTTCTGCCCAATTGCCAAAATCGAAAGGGAACCAACCATACAAGATCGCAGACTAAAAACAAATTTTGCCGACCGTCAGGGGGACGGAGCCAGGCCAGACGCGACTTTTGGCTTGATTCAAGGAGATTTTGGTTATATTTTAGGCAGTTATTTATTCACAATCCAAAAACACCAATCACGCCATGACGCAATCCGATCAGAAAGCGCCGCCGTATTACCCGAAAAGCCACTTGTTGGCCGCCAGCGGTGTTGCAGCGCTCCTCAGTTTGGCACTACTGGTGTTCCCCTCGAGCGAAGTCGAGGCCAAGAGGACCACGCTCAATCTGGAGCTTGAAAGCAACACCGATCGCCTCCTTCAGGAGAAAGACGACCTCCTGCCGCAATCGGTCACCAATTCCAGCGACGAAGGCACGCCTTTCGCTCAGGTAGAAGGCGCCTCCGACGACAACACCGCCGAGCAAGACTCGGACAAGCCGGGCGCATCTGTAGCCGCTGCCGACACCAAGCCCGTCGATCCCGAGTGGAAGACCATCACCGTCGCCAGTGGCGATACGCTGTCGACCGTATTCACCAAGGCAGGCCTTTCCACCTCGGCCATGCACGACATGCTGACCAGCAGCAAGGATGCCAAGCGCTTCACCCATCTGAAGGTCGGCCAGGAGGTCAAGCTCAAGCTCGACCCCAAAGGAGAGCTGCAGGCACTGCGAGTCAAGCAGAGCGAACTCGAGACCATCGGCCTGGACAAGACCGACAAGGGCTACTCCTTCAAACGCGAGAAGGCCCAGATCGACCTGCATACCGCCTATGCCCATGGCCGCATCACCAGCTCGCTGTTCGTTGCCGGTCGTAACGCCGGCCTGCCCTATAACCTGGTCACGTCGCTGTCGAACATCTTCGGCTACGACATCGACTTCGCCCTCGATCTGCGTGAAGGCGACGAGTTCGACGTGATCTACGAACAACACAAGGTCAACGGCAAGCAAGTGGCGACCGGCAATATCCTCGCCGCCCGCTTCGTCAACCGTGGCAAGACCTACACCGCCGTGCGCTATACCAACAAGCAGGGCAATACCAGCTACTACCGCGCCGACGGCTCCAGCATGCGCAAGGCATTCATCCGTACGCCGGTGGATTTCGCCCGTATCAGCTCGCGCTTCTCCCTGGGCCGCCGCCACCCGATCCTGAACAAGATCCGCGCACACAAGGGCGTCGACTACGCAGCCCCCATCGGCACACCGATCAAGGCCACCGGAGACGGCAAGATCCTCGAAGCCGGACGCAAGGGGGGCTACGGCAACGCCGTGGTGATCCAGCACGGCCAGCGCTATCGGACCATCTACGGACACATGAGCCGCTTCGCCAAGGGTATCCGCGCCGGTACCAGCGTGAAGCAGGGCCAGATCATCGGTTACGTAGGCATGACGGGCCTGGCCACCGGCCCGCACCTGCACTACGAGTTCCAGATCAATGGCCGTCACGTCGATCCGCTGAGCGCCAAGCTGCCCATGGCGGACCCGCTCGGTGGCGCAGATCGCAAGCGCTTCATGGCGCAGACCCAGCCGATGATCGCGCGCATGGATCAGGAGAAGAAAACCCTCCTGGCCCTGAACAAGCAGCGCTGATCGTGCCGCGCTACCTGGGGTTGATGTCCGGAACCAGCCTGGACGGCATGGACATCGTCCTGATCGAGCAAGGTGATCGCACCACCTTGCTCGCTTCCCATTACCTACCCATGCCGGCCGGGCTGCGCGAAGACATCCTCGCCCTGTGCGTCCCCGGTCCCGATGAAATCGCCCGCGCCGCCGAAGTCGAGCAACGCTGGGTCGCCCTTGCAGCACAGGGCGTGCGCGAACTGCTGCTCCAGCAGCAGATGAGCCCCGACGAAGTCCGTGCCATCGGCAGTCATGGTCAAACCATCCGGCATGAACCCGCTCGCCACTTCACGGTGCAGATCGGCAACCCCGCCCTGCTGGCGGAGCTGACCGGCATCGATGTCGTCGCCGACTTCCGCCGCCGTGACGTCGCAGCCGGCGGCCAGGGCGCCCCGCTGGTACCGGCCTTCCATCAGGCGCTGTTTGGCGATGATGACACCTCCAGGGCGGTCCTGAACATCGGTGGCTTCAGCAACGTTTCGCTGCTCAGTCCCGGAAAGCCGGTACGCGGCTTCGACTGCGGCCCGGGCAACGTGCTGATGGACGCCTGGATTCATCACCAGCGCGGTGAACATTTCGACCGGGACGGTGCGTGGGCCGCCAGCGGCCAGATGAACCACGCACTGCTGGCAAGCCTGCTGGCGGATGAATTCTTCGCCGCGCGTGGCCCCAAGAGTACCGGGCGCGAGCGCTTCAACCTGCCCTGGCTGCAGGAGCACCTGGCTCGTCACCCTGCCTTACCGGCAGCGGATATCCAGGCAACCCTGCTGGAGCTGAGCGCGCGCAGCATCAGCGAATCGCTGCTGGACGCCCAGCCGGACTGCGAAGAGGTGCTGGTATGCGGCGGCGGCGCCTTCAATACGGCGCTGATGAAGCGCCTGGCCATGCTGATGCCCGAAGCTCGGGTCGCCAGTACCGACGAATACGGCATTCCCCCTGCCTGGATGGAGGGCATGGCATTCGCCTGGCTAGCCCATCGGTTTCTCGAGCGCCTGCCCGGCAACTGCCCTGATGTGACCGGTGCGCTCGGTCCCAGGACTCTGGGCGCGCTGTATCCCGCCTGAAACGAAAACGCCGCGCATATAAGCGCGGCGTTTTCGTAGCGGCCCCATCGACGTCAGATCGAGAACGACTGTCCGCAACCGCAAGTCGTGGCAGCGTTCGGGTTCTTGATGACGAACCTCGAACCTTCCAGGCCTTCCTGGTAGTCGACTTCCGAGCCCGCCAGGTACTGGAAGCTCATCGGGTCCACCACCAGGCCCACGCCATCGCGCTCGATCACGGTATCGTCATCGGCGATATCTTCGTCGAAGGTGAAGCCATACTGGAAGCCCGAGCAACCGCCGCCGGTGACGAATACACGCAGTTTCAGGCGAGGATTGCCCTCTTCGTCAATCAACGTCTTCACCTTGTTGGCTGCGCCTGGGGTAAAGAGCAGGGGCGTAGGGGTGAAGGTCTCGATGCTCATGTTTCCGAATCTCCCGGCTTGAGGCCGTGCGTTACAACATTACGCCCATTATCCTCTTGTCCCAGAAAAATGGTCAACTAATCCACAGTTTCCACGCTGGCAGGCAGTTCCAGCGGGCGCGGACTGGCCTCGGTCATCGGGCACAGGCGGCCCTCGATCTGGGCCCCCATGGCGGTTTCGATCAGCCCATAGTGAAGATTGCCCTTCACCCGGGCCTGGGCCCCCAGCTCCAGGCGTTCGATGGCATGGATGTCGCCATCCACCTGACCGTCGATGATCACATGGGGGGCCCGGATTTCGCCATCGACTCGACCGCCGGCGCTGACCCGCACCAGCCCTTCGTGCGCCTGCAACGCTCCGCGGACGGTGCCGTCGATCTGCACCGCGCCCTTGAGGTTCATGTCACCGACCAGTTCGGCGCCGCTGGCGATCAGGCTGGTCTGCCCGGTGAAACGCTGGACGTCGGCCCGGCCTTTGTTCTTGCTCCACATAATGCTCACTCACTGCTTCGGCCAATCGAAACGGCGCTGTAGCGGTTTGGACTGGCCATTCAGCTCCGCACGTACGTCGATCAGCTTCGGGATGAAGTTCTTCGGCAGCTCCAGCTCGGCGAAACGCCCCCCTTCTGGGATCGACTGGAAATGCCGGAGGGAAATCGACAGCCCTGTCTTGCCCAGTTCCGGCGAGAGCTGTTCGAGGTCGTAGGTAGCGTCCTTGCGCGCCAGCTTGCCGCTGATGCGGACTTTCAGCCGCCCATCCAGCTTGCGGTCGTCCCTGCCCAGGCGGCTGAGCATCACCTTATAGCGGAAGCGCTGCGGGTCGTCCGTGCCCTGCACCTCAAAGGCACGGATTTCCAGCGCATCCGCCTTGCTGGCCGGCGCGACTACCCCCTTGTAGAACGCGATGTCCTGTTGCTGCTTGAACACCTGGTCCTCAAGCAGCTTGATGGTCTGCCGGCTCTGTTCGGTGGCCTGCTGGCTGAGGCGTTCTCCGCTGCGCAACACCTCGATTTCGGTACGCAGGCGCTCCAGCTCGGCCTTCTGCTCGCCGATCAGGGTTTTCTGGCGTTGCGCATCGGCCTCGCTGCGAGCGGCGTCCGCCCCGGTCGACCAGCGACCGCCGAGAAACGCCAGCGGAACCGCCAGCAGCAGCGCACCCACCCCGAGGCGGACCAGCCAGGCCCGCCGTGGATCACGGAACTGGAGTTCCCAGCCGGACATCAGGGGAGCAGGGCCGCATGCGAGAGGCCCAGGCGCTCGTCCAGCCCGAACAGGATGTTCATGTTCTGGAGCGCCTGACCCGAGGCGCCCTTGACCAGGTTGTCGATCACCGACAGCACCACCACCAGGTCGCCGCCCTGGGGGCGATGCACGGCGATTCGGCAGACATTGGCGCCACGCACGCTGCGGGTCTCCGGATGGCTGCCGGCCGGCATCACGTCGACGAAGGGTTCGTCGGCGTAGCGCTTCTCGAACAGCGCCTGGAGGTCGACCGAGCGATCCGCGACATGGGCATAGAGGGTTGCATGGATACCGCGGATCATTGGCGTCAGGTGAGGTACGAACGTCAGCCCGACGTCGCCGCCGGAGGCCCGACGCAGGCCCTGGCTGATTTCCGGGAGATGCCGATGCCCCTTGACCGCGTAGGCCATCATACTTTCGCCCGCCTCGCAGAACAGCGAGCCAACCTTGGCGCCCCGACCGGCGCCGCTGACCCCGGACTTGCAATCGGCGATCAGCCGCGAGGCGTCGGCCAGGCCGGCCTCCAGCAGCGGGATCAGGCCCAGTTGGGTCGCGGTCGGGTAGCAACCCGGCACGGCGATCAGGCGGGCCTGGCGGATCTTCTCGCGGTTCACTTCCGGCAGGCCGTAGACAGCCTCGTCGAGCAGCGCCGGAGCGCCATGCGGCTGGCCGTACCAGCGCGCCCACTCCTCGGCGTCCGCCAGGCGGAAGTCAGCGGACAGATCGATGACCCGGGTCCCGGCGTCCAGCAGTTCGCCAGCCAGCGCGTGCGCCACGCCGTGCGGCGTGGCGAAGAACACCACGTCGCAGGCGCCGAGGCGCTGCACGTCCGGCACGCTGAACTGCAGGTCGTCATAATGACCTCGCAGGTTCGGGTACATGTCGGCGACCTTCACCCCCGCCTCGGAACGCGAAGTGATCACTTCCACCCGGGCCTGCGGATGCTGCGCCAGCAGGCGCAGCAGTTCCACGCCCGTATAACCCGTACCGCCAACGATGCCGACCTTGATCATCTGTCCATCACTCCGCGCGCTGAGGCAAGCTAGCCAAAAGAGGCCAATGATAAGAGCCGAGCGCCGGCATGAACAGCGCTGGGCGTCCGGCTTTGCGACCGGTTCGGCCCTTCGGTCGGCAGTCTAGCCCCCGGGGTCGTCGGGCAGAAATTGCTGCGAGGCCCTATCCGAATGTTCCTACCTGTTATGCGGCCATATCTGCCGGCAAATCAGACAGCGGCAAGCCGCCAGGGTGACGCGTTCCAGCCATCCCTCTACTATCGGGGCACCGTGATCAAGAGGATGTCCTGATGTACCTGTGGCTCAAAGCCTTCCATATCATCGCCGTAGTCTGCTGGTTCGCCGGCCTGTTCTACCTGCCGCGCCTGTTCGTCTACCACGCCATGAGCGAGGACCAGACCAGCCGGGAACGCTTCTGCGTCATGGAGCGCAAGCTCTACCGGGGGATCATGATGCCCTCGATGCTCGCCACCCTGGTCCTTGGCCTCTGGATGCTCTATCTCACCCCCGGCTGGCTGAGCCAAGGCTGGCTGCACGCCAAGCTGACCCTGGTGGTCCTGCTGATCGGCTACCACCACGCCTGCGGCGCCATGCTCAAGCGCTTCGCCCGCGGCGAGCCGGGGCGCAGCCATGTGTTCTACCGCTGGTTCAACGAAGTGCCTGTACTGTTCCTGCTGCTGATCGTCCTACTGGTGGTGCTCAAACCTTTCTGACCCAGGAGTCCTGTCCATGTCCTTGCCCGCCCTGCTCGACCAACGCCTGCGACTGCCGATGGT
>NZ_SCND01000295.1:0-7744 GCF_005503585.1 Pseudomonas sp. 2VD | reverse complement strand
ACAATCCAGAGCCGCATCCCTCCCGAGGTAGTACCCTGATGTCCTTCGCCGAAAAACTGTCCCGTCTGCAAGCCTTCCTCGATGCCGATGACCTGCACGAAGAAGCGCTGGACTACGTGGCGACCCACGGCTACCTGACCGCCCTCTCCATCTGCCCGGAGCAGGTGCCGGAGCGGGAGTGGATCGACGCCCTGTTCGCCGAACCGCCGCACTACCGCAGCGATGAGGAGCGCCAGGAGATCGAGACTTCCCTCGAGCAGCTCAAGGCGCACATCACCCGCGTGTTGGCCAGCGACGAAGACCTCGAGCTGCCCTGCGACCTCGACCTCGGCGACGAGCCGGACGACTCCGACCTGCGCGGCTGGTGCATCGGCTTCATGGAAGGCGTGTTCCTTCGCGAGGAAGTCTGGTTCGAGCAGGCCGAGGAGGAAGTCAGCGAGTTGCTGCTGCCGATCATGGTCGGCTCCGGCCTGTTCGACGAGCAGCCCGAGTTCGACGAGATCGCCCGCGACCGCCACCTGGTGGACGACATGGTCGCGCAGATTCCCGACCTGCTGACCAACCTGTTCCTGCTCTGCCAGGCGCCGGAAGAAAAGCCCGCCCTGCTCAAGCCGCGCACGCACTAAGGAGCGCCGCGGTGGCGCAGCGGGAAATTCGCCCGAGCGCTCGCGCCTGGGTGCGCTATAGCCTCCAGGCCGTGGGTTTCCTAAGCGTAGCCCTGGGCGTGATCGGCATCTTCCTGCCGGTGCTGCCGACCACGCCTTTCCTGCTCCTCGCGGCGGCCTGCTTCATGCGCAGCTCGCCGCGCTTCTACCACTGGCTGGTCGGCCATCCACGGCTCGGCCCGTGGATCCGCGACTATCTCGACGGCGAAGGCATCCCGCTCAAGGGCAAGGTCTACGCCATCGGCCTGATGTGGGCCAGCATCGCCCTTTCCTGCTACCTGGTCCGACGCCCCTGGGCCCAGGGCTTCATGCTGACCAGCGCGGTACTGGTCAGCATCTATATCCTCCGCCAGAAGACCCGCCCGCCGCACGACGCCTGAGGGCCCGCTCAGGACAGCGCCGGATCGCCCTCGCCCAGCGGCAAGCGGTCGCCGGGCCCGCGCCGCTCGGGGCTCAGCACGGTGAAGCCGAAGGTGTTCCAGCCGTCCGCGCTGTCGACGAACACCGAACCGCCGTGCATGCTCGCCACCGCCTTGACGATGGACAGGCCGAGGCCGTGGTTGGCCTCGCTGTTGCTGCGCGCCGCGTCGACCCGATAGAAGCGCTCGAACAGGTGCCTGCGGTGCTCGTCGGCGATCGGCACGCCGGGGTTGCTCACCGCCACCCGCACTTCGTCGCCACGCCGCTCGACGCCGACCCGCAGCGTGCCGCCGGCGGCGGTGTGCTGGGCAGCGTTGTACAGCAGGTTGGTCACCGCCCGCTGGAACAGGGCGCGCTCGACCAGCGCGCGGGCCTCGCCGCGCACCTCGATGCCAACCCCAGCCTCGTCGAAGATCACCTCGAGGAAATCCACCGTAGTCGCGATCTCGCCGGCCAGCGAGGTTTCCTCGCGCTCGCAGGCCAGGCGTCCCTGGTCGGCGCGGGCGAGGAACAGCATGTCGTTGACGATCGCCCGCAGCCGCTCCAGCTCCTCCAGGTTGGATTGCAGGACCTCTTCGTAATGTTCGCCGCTGCGTTCGCGGGACAACGCCACTTGGGTCTGGCCGATCAGGTTGGTCAATGGCGTGCGCAGCTCGTGGGCGACGTCGGCATTGAACGACTCCAGGCGCACGTAGGCCTGCTCCAGGCGGTCCAGGGCGCCGTTGAACGCTCCCACCAGTTCGCGCAGCTCGGCCGGCAGCGGCGAGAGCTGCAAGCGCTGCGACAACTGCCGCGGGCTGATCCGCCGGGCCTCCTCGGAGAGCCGATGCACCGGCCACAGGCCCAGGCGGGCGATCCAGTGGCCCAGCAACGAGGCCAGCAGCACACCGAGGGCGGACAGGCCGAGCAGCCATTTCACGGTGGAGGTCCGCGCCTCGTGGAACGCCGCGCTGTCGATGGCGGTGACGTAGGTCAGCCGCGGCCGCCCCTCGCGCGCCGGCAACACGCCGACCCGCGCGGTCAGCGCGTACCGGTGCTCCGGCAACTCCAGTTCGTAGCGGCCGGCGCCATCGGCGATCAGCCGCTGCACCGGTTCGCTGAAGCGCCCGTAGTGATAGCGCGGGTCGTCGCTGTCGATCCAGAAACGGATCAGCTCGTACTCCTGGCTCAGGTTGTCCAGCTTGCCCTGCAGGTGTGGCCAGCGTTCGGCCAGGTCGGGGTGGTCGAGCATCCGCGAGACCATGTTGAAGCGCACGTCCACCTCGCCCTGCTGCAGGCGCTCGGTCTGGCGGTCGAGGATGCAATAGAGCATGGTGCCGATGAGGGCGAAGATCACCACCGCGGCGCCGGCGAACATTCCCGCCAGGCGGGTCGACAAGGACATGCCCACCTCAGCCCGACTCCGCCAGCGCACGGTTCTCCAGGACGTAGCCCATGCCCCGGATGGTATGCAGCAGCTTGTTCTCGAACGGACCGTCGAGCTTGGCGCGCAGGCGCTTGATCGCCACCTCCACGACATTGGTATCGGTATCGAAGTTGATGTCCCAGACCAATTCGGCGATCGCCGTCTTCGACAGGATCTCGCCGCTGCGCTGGGCCAGCACGCAGAGCAGCGCGTACTCCTTGGCAGTCAGCTCCAGGCGAGTGTTGCCACGGAAGACCTTGCGGCTGAGCAGGTCGATGGACAGGTCGGCGATGCGCATCTGCGAATGGCTTTCATGGTTGCCGCCGCGCCGGGTCAGGGCCTGCAGGCGGGCGACCAGTTCGAGGAAGGAGAACGGCTTGATCAGGTAGTCGTCGGCGCCCTCGCGCAGCCCGCGCACCCGGTCTTCCACGCGCTCGCGCGCGGTGAGCATGATCACCGGGGTCTGCCGCCGCTCGCGCAACGCCCGCAGAACGCCGTAGCCGTCGACGCCCGGCAGCATCACGTCGAGCACGATCACGTCGTACTCGCCATGGAGCGCCAGGTGGCGACCGTCGATGCCGTTGTCCGCCAGGTCCACGGTGAACCCCTGTTCACTGAGGCCACGGTTCAGGTAGTCCGCCGTCTTCGCCTCGTCCTCGACAATCAGTACCCGCATCTATCGCCCGATCCTCTGTTCGCCTTCGCATCCCGGGCGGGACGCATGCCTGCCTGCATCCTAGCCACGCGCCGCCGTCCAGGAAAGCCGTGTCCGTTACGCCTCATGTCGCCGTCGCCCCAGCGGTTCCGCCGTCCGAGGTCGTCGCCCCGCGCCGGTGGAACAGCCGCTCCAGGGCCAGGTATACCACCGGCGTGCTGAACAGGGTCAGCACCTGGCTCACCAGCAGCCCGCCGACCACCGCGATGCCCAGAGGCTGGCGCAGCTCGGAACCGGTGCCGAAGCCGATCATCAGGGGTATCGCGCCCAGCAGCGTGGCCAGGGTGGTCATCATGATCGGCCGGAAACGGGTCAGGCAGGCCTGGTAGATCGCCTGCTCCGCGCTCATGCCCTGCTCGCGCTGGGCGACGATGGCGAAGTCGACCATGAGGATGCCGTTCTTCTTGACGATGCCGATCAGCAGCACGATGCCGATCAGCGCCATGATCGAGAAGTCCTGGCCCCAGGCCCAGAGCAGGAACACCGCGCCGATCCCCGCCGAGGGCAGGGTCGAGAGGATCGTCAGCGGATGCACGAAACTCTCGTAGAGCACGCCGAGGATGATGTACACCGCGATCAGCGCGGCGAGGATCAGCAGCGGTTGCGAGGCCAGCGAACTCTGGAAGGCCTGCGCCGCGCCCTGGAACACGCCGATAATGGTCGAGGGCATGCCGATCTCCTCCTGGGCGCGCTGCACCGCCTGCACCGCCTCGCCGAGGGACACCCCGGCAGCCAGGTTGAAGGACAGGTTGACCGCCGGGAACATGCCGTTGTGGTTGATCTGCAGCGGCCCGGAGCGCGGCGCCGCGACCTTGGCGATGGCCGACAGCGGGACCATCTCGCCGCTCAGCGGCGAGCGCAGGTAGAACCAGTCCAGGCTTTCCGCGCGGCCGCGCTGGCGCGCATCGAGTTCGAGGACCACCTTGTACTGGTTGACCTCGGTCTGGTACTCGCCGACCTGGCGCTGGCCGAAGGCGTCGTAGAGGGTCTGGCTGACATCCTCGGCGCTGAGGCCGAAACGCGCCGCGGCCACCCGGTCGATGTCCAGCGCGGTGACGCTGGCGCCGACCTGCAGGTCGTTGGACACATCCATCAGCCCCGGCACCTGCTTCAGGCGCTCGGTGAGGCGTTGCGCCCAGAGCGCCAGCTGGGTGCTGTCGCTGCTGCGCAGGGCGTACTGGTACTGGGTCCGCGAGGGTCCGGAACTGAGGTTGATGTCCTGCGCCGCGCGCAGGTAGAGCATGATTCCCGGCACCTTGGCCAGTTGCGGGCGCAGCCGGTCGATGAACTCGCCGACCGAGACATCGCGCTCGCCACGGTCCTTGAGGACGATCCAGAAACGCCCGTTGGCCAGGCTCTGGCTACCGCCGGTGACGCCCACCGCATGGTTGTAGCTCTGCACCGCCGGGTCGCTGGCGATGATCTCGGCCAGTTGCCGGTGCTTGGCGACCATGTCGTCGTAGGAGATATCCTCGGCAGCCTGGCTCGTGCCGAAGACGAAGGCGGTGTCCTGCAAGGGGAAGAAACCCTTGGGAATCCCGACGTAGCCGGCCACCGCCACCAGCACGGTAAAGGCGAAGCCGACCAGCATCAGCCGCTGGTGCCCGAGCGCCCAGCGCAGGCCGCGTTCGTAGCCGCCGGTCAGCCATTCGGCGAAGCCCTTTCTCGGCGCTTCGGCATGCCGCAATGCCGGCATGAAGCGCGAAGCCAGCATCGGCGCCAGGGTCAGCGAAGCGACCACCGAGATCAGGATCGCCACCGTCACGCTGACCGCGAATTCGCGAAACAGCCGGCCGACGATCCCGCCCATGAACAGCAGGGGAATGAACGCGGCGATCAGCGAGAAGCTGATGGAAATCACGGTAAAGCCGATCTCCGCCGCGCCCTTGAGCGCCGCCTCGACCTTCGAGGCGCCCGCTTCCAGGTGTCGGTGGATGTTCTCCACGACCACGATGGCGTCGTCGACGATGAAGCCGACGGCGATGATCAGCGCCACCAGGGTCAGGTTGTTGAGGGTGAAGCCGAGCACGTACATCGCCGCGAAGCTGGCGCTCAGGGACACCGCCAGCACCGTGGCGACGATCAGGGTCGCCGACAGCTGGCGGAGGAACAGGCCCATCACCAGCACCACCAGGCCAATGGTCAGCAGCAGGGTCAGTTCGACCTCGTGCAACGACGAGCGGATGGTCCGGGTGCGATCGTTGAGCACGTCTACCTCGATGGTCGCCGGGAGCATCTCGCGCAGGCGTGGCAGCGCGGCCTGGATCGCGTCGGCGGTATCGACGATGTTCGCCCCAGGCTGGCGCAGGATCACCAGCGCCACCCCGGGCACGCCGTTCGGCCAGGCCTGCACGTAGTCGTCCTCGGGCGCCGAGACGATCCGCGCCACGTCCTTGAGGAACACCGGCGCGCCCTGGCGGTAGGCGACCACCAGGTCGTCATAGTCGCTGGCGTTGAACAACTGGTCGTTGGCCGCGAGGGTCGACACCCGCCCCTCGCCGTAGAGCGCGCCCTTGGCCAGGTTGACGCTGGCCGACTGCAACGACTGGCGCAGGTCGGCCAGGGTCAGCTGGTAGGCGGCGAGCTTTTCCGGCTGGGCCTGGATGCGGATCGCCGGGCGCTGCTGGCCGACCACGAAGATCTGCCCCACGCCGTTCACCTGGCTGAGCTGGCGGGCGAGGATGGTCTCGGCGTAATCGCTGAGTTCGATCAGCGGCATCATCTCCGAGTTGACCCGCAGGATCATGATCGGGCTGTCCGCCGGGTTGACCTTGCGCCAGGTCGGCAGGTTCGGCATGTCCACCGGCAGCCGCCCGGCCGCGGCGTTGATCGCCGCCTGGACTTCCTGGGCGGCGACGTCGATGCTCTTGTCGAGGCTGAACTGCAGGGTCAGGGTGGTAGTGCCCAGGGCGCTGCTGGAGGTCATCTCGGTGATCCCGGGAATCGCGCTGAACTGCACTTCCAAGGGGGTGGCCACCGACGAGGCCATGGTTTCCGGGCTACCGCCGGGCAGCAAGGCGTTGATCTGGATGGTCGGGAAGTCCGCCTCCGGCAACGGCGCCACGCCGAGCCGGAGGAACGCCAGCAGCCCCAGCAGCAGCGAGGCCAGGGTCAGCAGCGCGGTGGCGATCGGGTGCCGTACGCACCAGCCGGAAATCCCGGCGCGCGGCGTCACGGCCGCCGCTCCGTGGCCTGGGCCAGGCTCGGGCGCGGCTCCTGGATATCGACCAGGGCGCCGGGCATCAGCCGCGAGTGGCCGTCCACCACCACCTGGTCACCGCTGGCCAGGCCTTCCACCACACTGAGGCCGTCGATGTCCTGGAGCACCCGCACCGGCACCGCCTCGACCCGGTCGGCGGCGACCCGGTAGACGAAATTGCCCTCCAGGCCGCGGCGCACCGCCTTGCTCGACAGCACCAACTGGTCGCGCCGGACCCCGGTGTGCAGGCTCACCGCGACGAACTGCCCGGGCCAGAGCCGGGCCTGGCGGTTATCGAAGGAGGCGCGCACGCGGATGGTGCCGGTGGAACTGTCGATCTGGTTGTCGATGGTCAGCAACCGGCCCTCGCCCAGCGCGCTCCCGCCGTCGCGGCTGTAGGCGCGCACCGCCGCCTCGCCGCCGAGCAGCGCCTGCAACTGGGGCAACTGTTCCTGTTGCAGGGAGAAGACTACGGAGATCGGTGCGATCTGGGTCACGCTGAACAGGCCGAGACTGTCGCCGACCCGCACCAGGTTGCCGACATCGACGTTGCGGATACCGACCTTGCCGGATACCGGCGAGGTGATCCGGGTGTAGGACAGGCGCACCCGCTCGGCGTTGATGGTGGCATCGTTGGCCTTCAGGGTCGCGCGCAACTGGTCGACCGTCGCCTGCTGCTGGTCCAGCAGTTGGCGTGACACCGCACGCTCGGCATACAGGCTGCGGTAGCGTTGCAGGTCCTGCTCGGCGGATTTCAGCTGGGCCTGGTTGCTCGCCCTGGAGGCCTGCGCCTGCTCCAGCGCGGCGACGACGGCGCGGTCATCGATGGTCGCCAGCAACTCGCCCGCCTCGACCATCTGCCCTTCGCTCACCAGCAGGCGGGTCAACTGGCCGTCGATCTGGGTGCGGATCACCACGTTGTGCAACGAAGTCACCGTGCCGATGCCGCTGACCTGTTGCACGACGTCGCGCCGCTCCACCCGCGCCACGTTCACCGGGACCCTGGCCGGCGCGGGCGCCGCCTTCGCCCCGGCGTCGCCGCCGAGCCATGCCCAACCGCCGAAGGCGACCAGGCCCGCCGCCAGCACGCCCACCAGGACCCGTCCCCCACCACTGCGCAACGCCTGCATCTGTCCACCTTTCCCAGTCGCCGGCCTCGCGCGGCCGACTTCGTTCTTCTTTATAAGCAGCGCAGCGGGACCCCACCCTGACCCCTGAATGACAATCCTGTCAGTTTCGCCGGACACCCCGCGCTGGCAGGCCGCCCGGCGCTCTCGTAGACTTCGCTGAGTCCTTCCGGAGCCCGCTCGATGTCCCCAACCCCCGGCGCCCGCCGGCCC